>JACCUM010000346.1 GCA_013811805.1 Geodermatophilaceae bacterium
CGTCGACCCGGTTCGGGTCGAACACCTTGCCGTTGATCTCGAACTGCTCTTTGGCCAGGTTGAGGGCCAGCTCGAAGTCCCTGGTCCGGCGGGCCGACGCCGGGGACAGGCGCTCGACCGGGACGAGTGTCGCGGGAACCCTGCTGTACTCCGTGGCGCTGCGGACGACGTCGAACCGCAGGACGTCGGGATCGTTGCCGAAGAGCGTGAACGCGTTCTTCAGGACGACCTGGGAGCCGATCGGGTAGTCGGAGAAGTCCACGACGACATCAGCCCGTTCGGCCGGCGCGAGCGGGATCCCGGACGTCGCATGCGATTTCGCGAGGAGCCCACCGTCGGAGCCGATCTGGACGAACTCCTGACCAGAGTCGAGCGACAGGTCGACGAAACCGTCCAGCGAGGAGCCGTTGAGCAGGCGGAACCGGTACGCCCGCTGCTCGACCTCGAGGAACGGCTTCGGCCGGCCGTTGACCAGCGTCGTGTCTCCGGCGAACTCGTCCGCGCCGAGGGGGAACCGGAACGAGCCGTCATCGTTGAAGGACCGGTCCTGGATCATCAGTGGAATGTCATGGCTCCCGCTCGGCAACCGCAGCCGGTCCTCGGCCCCGTCACCGATGAGGTACAGGGCGGTCAGACCTCGGTAGGTGTTGCGGTGTTCCTGATGGTGGGCATGGTCGTGGTACCACAGGGTCGTCGCGGGCTGCCGGTTCGGGTAGAAGTACGACCTCGACCGGCCCGGACGGACGAGATCGCTCGGATGCCCGTCCGAGCCGGCCGGGACATTGCCGCCATGCAGATGGACGGCAGTGTCGATGCCCAGATCGTTGCGCTGCCGCACGATGACACGGCGCCCCGATCGGGTACGGATGGTCGGCCCCGGGAAGATCCCGTTGTAGCCCCAGATCCGAGTCGTCCTGCCCGGCAGGATCTCCGCGTCCGCCTCCCGCATGGTGATCTCATAGTAGTCGGTGTTGCCGAGGCTCCACCGTGGCCGTAGCACCGGTGGGATCGTCAACGGGACGCTGAACGCCGGCACCGACGGGGAGACGGCCGCAGCCACGGCGCCCATCACGCGCTCGGCCGGCAGCAGCGCCGCGGTGCCGGCGAGGGCACCGAGCTGAAGGACATTCCTCCTGGTCAACATGGCACAACCTCCGTATGTCAGACGCTTGCCTCGGCCCGCAGCCGGGCCTGGAGCTCGGATCGGATGTGGGCGCGCTCGGCCGCCGAGTCGCGGGCGCTCCGGCTCCACGGCACTCCGGCGACCAGCGCGAAGACGACCGCCACCGCGAACGCGAAGCGCAGCGCCACGATCGCGTCGGCTCCCTGCGCCAGCGCGGACAGCCCACCGGGCGGGTCCTCGAACAGCCAGGCGTGCACTGCCGCCCCGGCGACCGTGGCCACCGCCGCGGACACCCCGGTCGCGACGGCGAACACCAGCCGGGGGGCCACGCCCTCACCCTCGTCACCCAGCCCGCGGCACAGCCGGTACGCCACCAGCGTCGCCACCAGCGCGGCGATCACGAATCCCGGGACGGCGAGCGATGCGTCCCGGAGGTAGTGCACGGTCGGGTCCAGACCGGCCGTGCCACCCACAGGCAGGTCGGCGCCATGCGCGTGGTGGCCGGCGGGATGACCGGCCGGCATGTCGCCGTGCCGCCGGTGCACTACGTACACCACGACGCAGGCCTGCGCAGTGCCGAGCAGCAGGGTACGGACGAGCACCGATGTCGTGGCCACCCGTGCGAACGTCATGGGACACCTCGCTTGGCTCCGGGTTCCGGATGTTCGGACCGTTCGAGCCTCGCTCCGCGGCCACTGCAGAACATCGGTAACGGCTACCCATGTCGCAGCGGCGGCTGCCCATATCGCACGGACCTACAGCCGGCGGCTGAGCATTGCGGCGACGTCACGCCGGATGCCGAGCAAGAAGGCGTGAGAGGCGTTCCGAGACGCGGCGATACCCCGACGAGAGAGCACATGCTCGGCCCGGACAGGTGTGGGATGGAACCAGAGCGTTGGGGTATCGCCCGGAATCTCCCCCATACATTGCTGTGGGCGCGCATCGCAGGGTCCGGAGGAAGAGCGGAGGCCGCCCCTGGCCTAGATCATTCACGCTGATCCACAATTTCATGATCGTCGAGTTCCGAGTCGTGATCGATGTGGATAGTGGTCTTGGGGGTGGCGGAGGTCCCGATGGTGCTCGGGTGGGCGCCGGTTTCCACGGTTCGGCCGGGTGGTGCTGCTGGTCGGGACGGTGGCGGGTGTGTCAGGCGGGGTGCAGGGCTTGGAG
>JACCUM010000349.1 GCA_013811805.1 Geodermatophilaceae bacterium
TCGTCGAGGGCGAAGAACAGGCCGACGCCGCCGGCGATGAGCAGGACAACCAGCCCGATGATGATGGCTGGCAGCGGGTTCTTCTTCTCCGGTGGGGGACCTCCGTACGGAGCACCCGGACCGCCGCCATACGGCGGTGGTTCACCGGGAGGAGGGCCGTACCCGCCACCGCCACCGCCACCGCCAAAGGCCGGCTGGCCGTACTGCTGAGTCGGCTGGCCGAAGCTCGGTTGGGCCACGCTCGGCGGCTGGCCATAGCTGGGCGCAGCGCCGGTGGGAGGGCCGAATCCGGGTTGGCCAGCGGGAGGTGGTTGGCCCCAACCCGACTGCGAACCGCCGGGGTTGGGCTGCCCACCATAGGGGGGCTGGTTTCCGTACGGGGGCTGGGTCATTGTGGGTCCTTCCGTCAGGCGTAAGCCGCGAGCGTTCCCCTCCGGCGCGAGTCCTCAGCCGACAGCGAGGAGGACATCGTAGGCACCCGGCTCATCCACGATGCGGACGAACACTGGGTAACCAGTGGTCTTCACGGCATGAGACGACAGGGCTCGACGGTAGGTTCCGACGCTTTCCCATTCGGTTAACAGGATCCACACATCTGGCTCGTCGAGGCAGCGCCCTGCGCGCGCCCGCAGGAAGCCCGGCAGCGTCATGAAGACGTCGATGAGCACCGCCAGTTCGCCGGTGATCTGCTCTTCGGCATCACCATCGGCACGCAACCTGTTCACCGCGAGCACCCGTAGCCTCCCGTTCTGCGATCCCGTGATGAGATCCTCGTCCGCATGTCGAGCACATCGGGACGGGACCGCCTGGAGCGGCGAAGCCTGCCCGTACTGATGACCTTGCGCAGAGTGCCCCAATGGGTGCTGTTCCTCGTCGTCCTAGGGCTTGTGGTCGGCGGACTGCTCCTGACCGGCCCGGTGGCCGGGGCGCTACTCGGCGTCGTAGCGGTCTTTCTCGGTTGGCTGCTCCTGCTGGCCTGGCCACGGTTGACCCAAGGCCAACGACTCCTGCGCGGGCTCACCATTGCCGTCATCGCCGGCTCGGTGATCTGGCGGCTGCTTGCCTGACCCGACCGAGTCAGGCTGATCCGAACCGCCGCTGCCGGCTGGCGTAGGACTCACACGCGGCCCAAAGATGTCGTCGGTCGAAGTCCGGCCACAGCGTGTCGGCGAAGACCAATTCGGCGTAGGCCGACTGCCACAGCAGGAAGTTCGAGGTCCGCTGCTCGCCCGAAGACCGGATGAACAGATCGACGTCCGGCATGTCCGGCTCGTCCAGATGACGGGCGAGGGTCTTCTCGCCGATCCGATCAGGATCGAGCCGACCAGCAGCCACCTCGCGGGCGATAGACGCTGCGGCATCGGCGATCTCGGCCCGCCCGCCGTAATTGACGCACATCGTCAGGGTCAAGATGTCATTGCCCGCGGTGAGCTCTTCTGCTGCTTCCAGTTCACGAATCACGCTGCGCCACAGCCGGCGTGGCCGCCCGGCCCAGCGCACCCGTACGCCGAGTTCGTGCATCTCGTCACGACGGCGGCGAATGACATCGCGGTTGAACCCCATCAGGAAGCGCACCTCTTCAGGACTGCGCCGCCAGTTCTCCGTCGAGAAGGCATAGGCAGAAAGCCAGCCGATGCCGAGCTCGATCGCTCCCTCCACACAGTCGAACAGCGCGGCCTCGCCGGCCTCGTGCCCGACTGTCCGCGGCAGTCCGCGACGTCCGGCCCACCGCCCGTTCCCGTCCATCACGATCGCCACGTGCCGGGGAATTGTCCCGGCGGCCAGTTCGGGCGCCCTCGCGCCGGTGGGATGCGGGGACGGCGGGCGTACCGGCTGGCCCACGGACAGATCAGCGGTCCTACGGACCCGACTCATCCGCGCTCCACCATCGCCAGCGAGCGCAGCCCACGTTCGAGGTGCCACTGCAGCAACGCGGCCACCAGTCCACTGGCCTCCCTCGCCGCGGCCGAGGTCGCCGCCTCGGCACCAACCCAGTCCCCGGTGAACAGCGCCGACATCAACTCAACCGACGCCGGACTCGGATTGGCCGATCCGGCGGGACGGCATCGCCCGCATACGACGCCACCGGCCGGGATCGACAGCGATCGGTGCGGGCCCGGCGCGGCGCAGATCGCGCACTCCACCAGAGCCGGCTCCCACCCGGCCACGGACATGGCCCGCAACAGGAACGCATCGAGAACCAGACTGGGCGCTCGGCCGTCGCTGGTCATCGCCCGCAACGCGCCGACGACGAGCAGGAACAGGCGAAGCGACGGTTCACGTTCCTCCGACGTCAGCCGCTCCGCGGTCTCTAGGACCGCCGTACCTGCGGTATAGCGGCGGTAGTCGGACACGATTGTGGCGCCGTACGGGCGAATGCTCTCGACCTGGCTGACGATGTCGAGGCTCCGGCCTTGGTAGAGCTGGACGTCCACGTGGGTGAAGGGTTCCAGTCGGGCGCCGAACTTCGACGACGTACGGCGGATCCCCTTCGCGACTGCACGCACCCGACCATGACGGCGGGTCAGCAGCGTGACGATCCGGTCGGCCTCACCGAGCTTGTGCAGGCGCAACACGATCGCCTCGTCGCGGTAGAGGCTCACGCTCGCCAGTCTCCCACCGCCGCCGCCGATCCTTGAGTTCTCGCCGAACGACAGGCCCTTGGCGGAGTCAGAAGCCCAGCCGCTGCAGTTTCTTCGGATCGTCCTGCCACTCGCCGAGCACCTTGACATGCAGGTCCAGATAGACACGACTTCCGAGCAGGGCCTCGATCTGGGTACGGGCGCGGGTACCGATGGACTTGATCCGCTCCCCCCTCCGTCCGAGCAGGATCGGTTTCTGACTCGCCCGCTCGACGTAGAGGACGGCCTCGATATCCACGAGGTCGCTGTTCTCCCGCGGCGTCAACTCCTCCACCGTGACCGCAACCGAATGCGGCAACTCCTGGTCGAGATCAGACAGTGCGGCCTCACGGATCAGTTCAGCGACGAGCACCTTCTCCGGCTCGTCGGTCAGCGTCCCGTCCGGATAGAGCGCGGGACCCGTGGGCAGGCCATCCATCAGCAGGTCTAGCAGCGTGGCCACGCCGGTACCGGATCTGGCGCTGAGTGGCACGTAGTGCGCCGCCTCGATCTCCGCGCTCGCGGCGAGGAGTTGGCCGGCCACCTGGTCGGGCTTGGCCAGATCGATCTTGGTCACCGCCACGATCAGCGACGTGCCATGAAGTTGGCGCAGTTCTCGAGCGATGAACCGGTCGCCCGGCCCCATCTTCTCGTTGGCCGGAACACACCACACGACGATGTCCACACCCGCCAACGTGGTGCGTACGACGTCGTTGAGTCGTTGTCCCAGAACCGTTCTGGGCTTGTGCAGCCCCGGGGTGTCGACGAGAACCAGCTGAGCTTGCGGGCGATGGACGATGCCTCGAATCGCGTGCCTCGTGGTCTGCGGCCGATCGCTGATGATGCCGATCTTGGTACCTACCAGGGCGTTGGTCAGCGTGGTCTTTCCCGTATTGGGTCGTCCCACCAAGCACCCGAAGCCGCTGCGCATACCGCTCAGCCTCCCATTGCCCGCACGGCGGCGCTGGCGATCGGGTAAGAATCACCGATGTGGCACAGCGACGGCCGGCTGAGAACAAATCATCTGCCGGCGACCCCTCCGCGATCGCCCGGCGGTGGTCGTCAGAGCGCGATAGCCACCTGCGCCAGATCAACGCCTTTTCCTTCATAGTCCCGCACCGGAGGAAGCGATCGGTCACCAAGCTGCCGGCCGCACTGCGATATGCCCAGCTCCTTCCCGCCAGCCGTACGGTCCGGATGCTGCTGGCAGTGGCGGCACCCGCGTACGCCAGTTTGCAACTCGGCCAAGGGGCTACGGTCGGGCGCGCTATCGGATTCGCGGTCCTCCTGGCGGTCGTGATTTTTGCGGTCTCGACCTATCGCGTGACGGTCAGCAATTCCGGCATCAGCTTTGACATCGCCGGCCTCCGCCAGGTATCCAGCTTCGGATTCGTACCGCTCTTAGCCGTACGTGAGGTACGGCACGGCGTGCCTGGAGACTGGCCCAAGGCCAGACTCAAAGGGGGGTGGTGGCCGGGCCGCCGACGGGTCAGCGTCTTGTATCTGGACCAGGACGCAATGCTGCGTGCGTTTCAGGTCTGGGTCGGCGGCCCCGAGGCATTTGGTACTGCCCTGCTCGGGCGCCCGATGTCGGACCCGGACTGAGAGGCGCGCGGAGCTAGGAGAAGTCGAAGACTTTGAGCACCCCGGCTTCCTCGGTGACCGCAAGGAGCAGTTCGGTGGACCCGGTGTCGGTCTGCACATCGAGAATGATGTCGTCATGATTGCCGTGCCCGTAGGCATCGGAGACAGCCGCTGAGGAGATCGCCGTCGCCCCCAGAGTGCGGAACAGCTCGTCGGCGAAGGCCTGCGGATCGGCGAACTCGGCCTGCAGATCCGGCGTCAGGGTGGCGTAGCCACCCGCATAGTCACCGGCTGCCATCAGGTCAATCAGCGCCTGTGCGGTCTCCGGTGACTCCGCGAAGTTCAACTCCTCCGAGGTCTCCTCGGCCGATTCGGTCGTTTCTTCGGTGCTCTCTTCGGTGGTTTCCTCGGTCTCGGAGGTCGGGAGGGTCTGCTGCGTGGTCAGGGTGGTGGCCACCGGCGTCGGCTCGTCGTCGTTGAGCACCAAGAACAAGCCCAGTGCACCCAGACTCAGGAGCAGCACGAGTCCGCCGATGATCCAGGGCAGGACCGACTTCTTCGGCGGAGGTCCATACGGGCCCTGCGGACCTCCGTACGGCGGCTGAGTCCCGTACGGCGGCTGAGTCCCGTACGGCGGCTGAGTCCCGTACGGCGGCTGAGTCCCGTACGGCGGCTGAGTCCCGTACGGCGGCTGAGTCCCGTACGGAGGCTGGCCCCCGTACGGCGGCTGGCCCCCGTACGGCGGCTGGCCCCCGTACGGCGGCTGGCCCCCGTACGGCGGCTGGGGGGGTCCGTAGGGCGGCTGGGTCATGGACTCGTTCCTTCGGCGCGCCGTGGGGTACTGCCGAGTCGTGCGCCACCGGCCGCCTGAGATGGCCGACTGGTCATGTGGCGCGACCACGATCGGTGCTCAGCAGGTTGCCGTCGGTACCGGCCAGAAAGATCGCAGCGGACCCCGACAGGTCGCGTACGGCAGATACGCCGTCGCCGTCGGCGGCCTCTGCTGCGGACACGACGGCGGCCGCCTCCAGCGTCGTGACCCCGCTGGACACCGCCGAGGCTACGGCGGCCTGCAGCGCGGACAGCCGCAGAGTCGGTAGTGCCACTGTCGCCGCGGCATAGGTTCGGCCGTCCTGGTCCCTGACCGCCGCTCCCTCGCTGGCACCGGTTCGACCGCGGGCTGCGCGAGCCAGCACGATCAACTTGGCATCTTCGGGCTCCAAGCCTGCCTGCGCCGCACTACTCATGGGCCAGGGCCGCTTCCTTCGCAACGCTCCCGGTCGCCGGCAACCGCGAGACCAGCAACGTGTCGATCCGGTTGCGTCGCCCCTCCGTGCTCTCGGCCGTCAGCGACAGGCCGGCATAGGTGGCTCGAGCACCCGGGATCGGTACCCGACCGAGCTCACGAGCCAGCAGGCCACCGACTGTGTCGATGTCGTCCTCGTCAGGAAACTCGACGTGGAACAGCTCAGCCAGATCGTCGACCGGCAGCCGCGAGGTGACCCGCATCGAACCGTCCGGGAGCTGCTCGACGGGTGGGCGCTGATCTGTGTCGTACTCGTCGGTGATCTCCCCCACGATCTCTTCGAGGATGTCCTCGATCGTGACCAGCCCGGCGGTACCGCCGTATTCGTCGACGACCACGGCCATGTGGATCCGGCGGGCCTGCATCTCCCGCAGCAGTTCATCGACCGGCTTCGACTCAGGTACGAACGACGGCTCACGCATGAGTTCTTCGACCAGTTGCGAGCCGGCACTGTCATCAGAGCCCTGCGTGCGGCGAACCAGGTCCTTGAGATAGACAACACCGACGATGTCGTCGATGTTGTTGCCCACCACAGGTATTCGCGAGAAGCCGCTACGAAGCGCTAGCGCCAGAGCTTGGCGCACGATCTTCTGTGCTTCGATCCAGACGACGTCCGGGCGGGGCACCATGACTTCGCGGGCGAGCGTGTCCCCGAGTTCGAACACGGAGTGGATCATGTTGCGCTCGCCGTGCTCGACGACTCCACGCGCCTCGGCCAAGTCGACCAGCTCCCGCAACTCGACCTCGCTGGAGAACGGGCCCTCGCGAAATCCTCGGCCCGGGGTGAGCGCGTTGCCGAGCAGGATGAGCAGGTTGGTCACCGGGCCGAAGATGGCCCGCAGCGCCCGTGTCAGGCCGGCGGTGCGCAGGGCTACCCCATAGGCGTGTTGACGCCCGATCGTGCGCGGCCCGACGCCGACGAGAACGAAACTGACGACCGTCATCACAAAGCCGGCGACAAGGACCGACCTCCAGCCGACCCCCCACAGCTGGACCAACACCGTGGTGATCAGGACCGCCGCGAACAGCTCGCAGAGGACTCGCAACAACAACAGGAGCGAGACGTGCCGGGCCCGGTCGTCGAGGATTCGCTCCAGGATCTCGGCGCGGGGCGTCCCGTCTCGTCGGAGTTCGGACACTCGGGCCAGGGAGACGTTCCCGATGGCCGCGTCGACAGCGGCGAACAGGCCGGCCAATGGGACCAACAGGGCGGCGACGACGAGCAGCGTCACCTGTGTGGAACTCATGAGCCGGCGTTCTCGGCGTTCTCGGCGTTCTCGGCGTTCTCGGCGTTCTCGGCGTTCCCGGCGTTCTCGCTGCGGTGCTTGCGCCAAGCGTCGAGCAGGCGCCGCTGCACGGCGAACATCTCGCGCTCCTCGTCGGTGTCGCCATGGTCGTAACCGAGCAGATGCAGGACGCCGTGGGTCGTGAGCAGGTGCAGCTCGGCATCGAAGCTGTGCCCGGCGGCCGACGCCTGCTTGATCGCCACCGCAGGGCAGAGCACGACATCACCCAGCAGGGAGGGGCTGGGATCAGACTCGTCAGGACGGCGGGCGGTGTCCAACTCGTCCATCGGGAAGGCCAGCACGTCGGTGGGACCCGTGGAGTCCATCCACTTCTCGTTGAGGCTGGCCATGTAATCGACGTCGATCAGGAGCACCGACAGTTCAGCCAACGGGTTCACGTCGAGCTCACAGAGCAGAAAGCGGCACAAGCCCGCGAGGGACACCTCGTCGATCGGGATGTCGGACTCGTTGGCAATGTCCACGGACACGGTGGCGTCGAGTCCGTTATCGGCGGGGCGGGGCGGAGCCGCGGCGAACGGAGGAGTCCGGGCGCTCGGTGTCGGCGCGCCGGGCGGCACGTGGACCGGCCGAACGAACTTCCACAGGCGGAGCCCGATGTTCACCCTGGCTGGGGTAAGACAGCCCGGTCAGTGGGCCGTCGGTCTGGTCGGCATTCTCGGCGTCGAAGCGGGCATAGGCATCGACGATGTGGCCGACGAGGCGATGGCGCACCACGTCGACGCTGCTGAGGTGGGTGAAAGCGACGTCTTCGACGCCGTCCAGGATCGACTGGACGACCCGCAGACCACTGCGCTGCCCACCGGGGAGGTCGACCTGGGTCACGTCGCCGGTGACGACCATCTTCGAACCGAATCCGAGTCGGGTGAGGAACATCTTCATCTGCTCCGGCGTGGTGTTCTGGGCCTCGTCCAGGACGATGAACGCGTCGTTGAGCGAGCGACCTCGCATGTAGGCCAGCGGAGCGACCTCGATCGTCCCGGCCTGGGTCAACCGGGGAATCGAATCGGGATCGACCATGTCGTGCAGCGCGTCGTAGAGCGGCCGCAGGTACGGGTCGATCTTGTCGTAGAGCGTGCCGGGTAGATATCCGAGCCGCTCGCCTGCCTCGACGGCAGGCCGGGTCAGGATGATCCGGTTCACCTGTTTCGCCTGTAGGGCCTGGACCGCCTTGGCCATCGCCAAGTAGGTCTTCCCGGTGCCTGCGGGGCCGATCCCGAAAACGATCGTGTGTTCGTCGATGGCATCGACGTACCGCTTCTGGTTTAACGTCTTTGGCCGGATCGTGCGTCCCCGGCGGGACAGGATGTTCAAGCTGAGTACGTCAGCCGGTCGCTCGGTGGCGCCATTGCGCAGCATGTGCAACGCCTGGGAGACCGCATCGGGACGCAGGTGTCCACCCTGGCCGACGAGCGCGATCAATTCGTCGAAAACGCGTACTGCGAAGGCGTTGTCGGCCGGGGCCCCGGTGATGATGATCTCGTTGCCCCGAACCAGGACATGGGCGCGCAGTTCACGCTCGACCAGCCGAAGGATCTCATCGCCCGAGCCCAGCAGGCTCACCATCGGCACCGATGGGGGGACCACGATCGTGGTGGCCGAGACCGCCCCCGACGGCACCTGCGGGCCATTGAGCGGGGCGGTCGTTGTCGGCGGAGGGGCCGCGGACGGCGTGCGGGCAGGGCTCTCGGGGCTATGCGGGACGGTCGGCAACGGTGCTGCGGCCCTGCTTCCATGCCTGGGGACAGATCGGACGCCGTGAAGTTTACCCGGACGTCCGACTTAGTCTGCTCGATTTCGGTGTTGCACCTCGATCAGCCGGGTGGCCAGCCCATCGAGCGGCCACCCAGAACATGGACATGCACATGGAAGACGGTCTGGTGAGCCTCGGAACCGGTGTTGACCACCAGCCGATATCCACTCTCGGAGACGCCCTGCGAGACCGCCACATCGCCGGCTGCCGCGATCACCTCGGCAAGCACCGACGGATCGTTGTCCACGAGCGCAGCAGCCGTGGGGTGGTGCTGTTTCGGGATCACCAGCACATGCACCGGGGCCTGTGGCTGCAGGTCACGGAACGCCAGCGTGGTTGCGGTCTCGTGGACGAGATCGGCAGGGATGTCTCCAGCGACGATCTTGCAGAACAGACAATCCGGTTCAGCCATGGCGCCACCCTAGGGCGATGCCAAACGCTCAGCGCCGGTCAACGGCCGTTGAAGGCATCCCGTACCCGGGAGAAGAGGCCCCCGCCTCCGGCCCGGGTCGAGACGGGTCGTTCCTCGTCGCGCAGGGCGGCCAGCTTGCGCAGGATTTCCTCCTGCTCAGGATCGAGTCGGGTGGGGGTCAGCACTTCGACGTGGACATACAGATGTCCTCGGCCGGTGGCCCGCAGTTTGGGCACCCCGGCCGCCCGGAGGGTGAGCACCGAGCCAGACTGGGTGCCGGGCCGGATCTCGATCTCCTCATCGCCGTCCAATGTGGTCAGAGACAGGGTGGTCCCCAGCGCCGCCGCGGTCATGGGCAAGCTGACCCGGCAGTGCAGATCGGAGCCTTCACGCGTGAAGATGTCGTGGTCTCGTTCGTGGATCTCCACGTACAGGTCACCGGCAGGACCGCCTCCGAGGCCGATCTCACCCTGACCGGACAGGCGGATTCGCATCCCGTCCTCGACTCCGGCGGGAACCTTGACCGACAGGCTTCGCCGGGATCGGACCCGCCCGTCGCCGCCGCACTGCGGGCAGGGTTCGGGGATGACCTGACCGATTCCCCCGCAGACTGGGCAGGCCCGCTTGGTGATCACCTGGCCGAGGAAGGAGCGCTGAACACTCTGTACCTCACCGGCGCCGCGGCAGGTCGTACACGTCTGCGGGTGAGTCCCCGGCGCCGTTCCGGCACCGGTACAGGCCGTACACAGCACAGCGGTGTCGACCATCAACTCCTTGGTGGCACCGAACGCGGTCTCAACCAGGTCGAGGTCGAGCCGGATCAGCGCGTCAGCGCCCGGACGGGCGCGGCTTCGTGGGCCGCGGCTGGCACCGGTCCCGCCGAAGAACGCGTCCATGATGTCGCCGAAGCCGCCGAAGCCGGTGTACTGGCCGCCCGCACCCGGACCACCGCCGTTGCCCAACGGGTCACCCCCGAGATCGACGATCTGACGTTTCTGCGGATCGCGGAGAACCTCGTAGGCGGTGGCCACCTGCTTGAAGCGTTCCTGGGCGACCGGATCGGGATTGACGTCGGGATGCAGGTCGCGAACCAGCTTGCGGTAGGCCCGCTTGATCTCCTCGTTGCTGGCGTCCCGTCGCACGCCGAGGGCCCCGTAGTAGTCGGTGGGCACCGTCAGCCTCCGCTCACGAGACGGCCGACGTACCGTGCCACGGCTCGTACGGCGGCGATGTTGCTCGGATAGTCCATCCGCTTGGGTCCGAGCACGCCCAGGCCACCCAGCTGCTGGGTGCCATCGCCGTACCCGGCCGACACGACCGCCGCTGAAGACAGGCCAGCATGCTGATTCTCCTCACCGATCCGGACCAGCACCGTGCTCGGATCCACCTCACCGATCAGTCGCAGGATGACCACCTGTTCTTCGAGCGCCTCGAGGACGGGACGCAGGGACATCGGAAAGTCGTGCACATCTCGGGTGAGGTTGGCGGTGCCACCCACGACGATTCGCCCGTCGGGCTGGTCGACGAAGGTTTCCAGGAGAACCGAGGCGACGCACGCGGCCAGCGGTCGGATCTCACTCGGCACGTTGCGGGCCAGATCAGCGACCCGGCTGCTGGCATCGGACAGTCGCAGGCCGCCGATGGCCGCGTTCAGCTTCGACCGCAGGTCGGCGACCTGTTCCTCGGTCACCTCGACGTTGAGTGGGATCACCCGCTGCTCGATCCGCCCGGAGTCGGTGATCACGACCAGCATGATTCGACTGGTGCTCAGCGGGAACACTTCGACGTGGCGAATGCCGCTGCGGGCGATCGTCGGGTACTGCACCACCGCCACCTGCCTGGTCAGTTGGGCCAGCAGCCGGACGGTACGGCCGAGCACGTCGTCGAGATCCACCGCTCCCTCGAGAAAGGACTGGATGGCCTTGCGTTCGGCGGCGGTCATCGGCTTGATCTGGGTCAGCCGATCGACAAAGAGCCGATACCCCTTGTCGGTGGGCACCCGCCCGGCGCTGGTATGCGGCTGGGTGATGTAGCCCTCGTCCTCGAGGACGGCCATGTCGTTGCGGATGGTCGCAGCCGACACGCCGAGGCTGTGCCGGTCTACAAGGGCCTTGCTGCCGACCGGATCATTGGTGGAAACGAAGTCCTCGACGATTGCGCGCAGGACCTGCAGGCGCCGCTCGTCGTGGGTCATCGTCATCCTCTCCGGTGTCTGGCTGCGGGCGCGGACTCCTGGGTCCGACATCGCCTGGCAGTCCGGTGGCCCGAGTGCCAGGCCCGGCGTCCAGCATACGACCGTACCGACGGTGCTCGCTCACTCCCGACTATCGGTATGGTCGCCTTGTCTGACCGGCCGACTTCGAGGAATCCGCCCTGATCTTCAAAGAGGTTCGAGACAATCGGCCCTACCCCGAGCACGGCCTGTCCACTCGTGACTGGGCCGGAATTCCACCGCGTCAGGTGCGACTCGACGAACTGGTCACCACCAAGACGGTGCTCGCCCTGGACAAGCTGCTCGAGGAGGATTCGACCTTCTACGGCGACCTGTTCCCGCACGTCGTCGCTTGGGAGGGCACCCTCTATCTCGAGGACGGTATGCATCGGGCGCTTCGGGCTGCCTTGCACCAACGAAACGTCCTGCACGTACGGGTGCTCGACCTCGACGAGTTCCGCCCCGGCGGCAGCGGCAGCACCAGCCAGAATCCTGAGCCCAACCCCTGACCCGATCTCTTGGAGATTTCGGACGTTATGCACATAACGTCCCAGAATCAGCCGCTGAATCCGACGTTATGCGCATAACGTCCGGCTTTCGAGGCTAGTCGGTGAGGTCGCGGACCACGGCATCGGCCAGCAACCGGCCACGCAGGGTCAAGGCCGCCCGACCGCCGGCATAGGCAGCGCGATCGAGTAGGCCGTAGGTGACCGCTTCCCCGGCGCGCGCCCGACCACGTTCGGAGAGCACCTCTAGCGCCACACCGTCGCGCAATCGGATTCCGAGCATGATGGACTCGACCCGCCGCGCCGCGTCGTCGAGCAGTTCGCTGCCTTGAGCGGGACTGTCTCCGACGGACAGCGCTCGAGCGTAGGCAGCCGGGTGTTTGCGGTTCCACCAGCGCGCCCCACCGATGTGGCTGTGCGCGCCGGGACCGATTCCCCACCAATTGCCACCGGTCCAATAGAGCTCGTTGTGCCGGCACCGCCCGGCGGCCGACGTAGCCCAGTTGGACACCTCGTACCAGCCCATTCCGGCCGCGGCCAGGACCTGGTCGGCCTGCTCGTACCGGTCGGCCAGCACGTCGTCATCCGGCGCGGCGATCTGGCCACTGGCCACCTGGCGGGCCAACGCTGTCCCGGGTTCGACGATCAAGGCGTACGCCGAGAGGTGTTGCACCCCAGCCGACAACGCCGCGCCCAGCGACGTTTGCCAGTCCTCGTCGGACTCCCCCGGTGTGCCGTAGATGAGGTCCAGGCTGACCCGGGCGATTCCGGCGGCGCGGGCGTCCTCGGCGGCCCGCAGCGCCTGACCCGGGGTGTGGCGACGGTCCAGGACCGACAGGACATGCGGTACGGCGGACTGCATGCCCAACGACACTCGGTTCACCCCGGCCCGCGCCAGCCGGGCGAACGAGGCCCGCGTCACCGACTCGGGATTGGCCTCCACGGTTATCTCCACGTCGGCAGCGACCGGGAACTCCGCCCGGATCTCATCCAACATGGCCGCGAGATGCTCGGCCGGCAGCAGCGTCGGCGTACCGCCACCGAAGAAGACCGTGCCTACGGTCGGCAACTGCGGTCCCAGGATGTGCCTCACCAGCCGGAGTTCGGCCAGCACGCTGTCCACGTAGTCGTGCTGACTCGCCCCGGGGCCCAGCTCGGAGGCGGTGTAGGTGTTGAAGTCGCAATAGCCGCAGCGGCTGGCACAGAACGGAACATGGATGTAGAGGCCGAACGGCGTCTCGAGCACGTCCCTGCGAGCCGAGTCCGGCAGCCAGAGCCGATCCGGCAGGGTTGCGGCTGGCAGGGTCGCAGCGAGCGGGTTCGGGGGCATCACGCTCCAGTGTGACAACCTGCTGGGCGCTGATGTGGGAGCCGCACGCACGAGCACGGGAAGACCGCGAGTACGGGTGAACCGAGAAGGAGCAACCGAGTTGACCGAGCCGCCGGTAGATCTGGCCCGCTACGACGTGTCCGCAGGCGTGGCGACCATCACGCTGGATTTCCCGGCCAAGCGCAATGCGCTGTCCCAGTCACTGATGAGCCAGTTGTCGGCGCGGCTGGGCGCCGCACAGGACGACGAGACGGTACGGGTCGTCGTGTTGACCCACGCTGGACCGGTGTTCTGCGCCGGGATGGATCTCAGCGAGGCGCGCGGCGCAGGTGCATCCGAGATGGGCGTCAACGCGTTCCCCCACCTCCTGCAGACCCTCTGGGACAGCCCCAAGCCGGTCGTGGCGCGCATCGCCGGACCGGCGCGGGCCGGCGGAGTCGGGCTGATCGCGGCTTGCGATCTTGCTGTCTGCCTCCGCTCGGCCACCTTCGCCTTCACCGAGGTACGCCTCGGCATTCTCCCGGCGGTGATCTCAGCCACCGTGCTTCCGCGGCTGACGCCTCGTGCCGCACACGAACTCTTTCTCACCGGCTCGGTCTTCGACGGGGTCCGGGCTGCCGAGATCGGCCTGGTCAACGCCGCCGTCGGGGAGGACGAGCTCGACGCTGCGACCGCCGCCTACGTCGCCGATCTGGTCAAGGGTGGCCCGATCGCCCTGGCCGCCACCAAGTCACTGCTTCGCCGTAAGCCCTTGCCGGCGATGGCCGACGACCTGGCGGCCTTGGTGGAGACCTCCGCTCGGTTCTTCGCCAGTGACGAGGGGCAGGAAGGAATCCGGGCCTACGGTGAGAAGCGGCCGCCGCGCTGGGTGCCGCAGAGCTGATGTCCGGTGGTCATCGGCTGACCTGGCGCGAGGCCGCAAGCATCGTGGTGGTCGGCCTGCTCGGGGCCGTCATCGGTCTGGCGCTGGGCAACGCGGTGGGTAGCGTCACCAACCTCGGTCCGCTCGACGTGACGACCCGGCTGACGACGGGTGTCGGCTCGACTTTCGACGTGGGGGTTGCTGCGGTCCGCTTGGACACACCGGGCCCGGTCGGGCTGAGCATCACCGCCAACGATGTCCGCTTCTCCGGTCCCGCCGACCTGGCCGACACTCTCACGTCCTTCGGCGACGTGGAGGCGGTGGCCGGCTCCCTGCGGCGCGCCACGCTCGCTCATTTGGGCGGTTACGTGGAGGTCGGCGCCGCTACCGGTCTGCTGCTCGGGCTGCTCACCCACCGGCCGTTCCTGGGACGACCGGCCACGGGGCGGCGGCGGCGGGTCGTCCACGCCGCAGGGGCCTGGCTGGCGCTGGGCGCACTCGCGACGTCTGTCATCGGACCGTCGGTCAATCTGGCCAGGCGCTCGTGGACACCGGTGTCCGGCCTGTCCGTAGAGGGTCAGGTGGTCCCGAATGTCCTTGTGGCGGGAAATCTGCTCGATGAAGCCGTACGGGTCCTGGAGGAGAACGAGAACTTCTACGAGCAGGTGCGACTCAGGACGGCGAGTGCCATGGCCGAGATCGCCGAGGACGACGCGCAGCGCGGGCTGTCTGCGTTCGTCTTCGAGAGCGACCTGCACTGCAACCTGGGGATGACTCGGGTGATCAGTGAAGTGGCCGTCCAGTCCCAGGCGGGCTTCGTCCTGAGCGGCGGTGACATCACGATGAGCGGCACCCAACTCGAAGCGCTCTGCACCGACGTCTATGTCAGCCGACTGGACGGCACCCCACTCGTCCTGGTTCTGGGCAACCACGACTCGGTGCAGACCGGGGTCGATCTCGAGGCCAGCTCAGCGGGTGTGCTGCGCGGCGAACCCTTGCAGATCGAAGGCCTCACGCTGTTCGGGGACAGCGATCCGTACCGCTCCCAGATCGGGTCGCCGACGACTCTGCGCGGGGACGAGACCGCTGCTGAGTTCACTGACCGTATCGCCGAGACAGCCTGCGACACAGAGCCTGACGTCCTTGTCGTACACGATCCGGCACATGCAGCGTCAGCCATCGAGGACGAGTGCACACCGCTGGTGCTGTCCGGGCATCGGCACCGTGAGGAAGGGCCCAGGATCGAAGGAGACACGGTCGCCTACACCGTCGACAATTCCGGTGGTACGGGCGAGAACACACCGTCGTACGGGCCATTGGCCACCAACAGCACGGTGGCCCTGTTCTACTACGACGCCGACACCGGTGCGGTGCGCGGTTATCGGACCGTGGAATTCGGCAGGGACGGTTCGGTCGAGGTGGCTGACTATCGCCAGCTCGACCCCGACCCCGACCGAGACAAGGTCAATCGGGGCGAGTGAGGCCAGCCTGGACGAGCCGGCGACGGTCATCCGGTAGCCGTTGGGTCACCCCGGACGCGTCCAGCCACTGCAGCACTGGCAGCGCGACCCGCCGTGAGGTCTGCAGGGCGGTCCGCGCCTGGCTCGTGGTGAACGGTTGCTCGAGTCGCTCGAGTCGCGCTACAGCGACCTGGCGTGCGTCCGGTGCCAAGAACACTCCGTCCCCCACGTTGACCAGCAGCCCGGCCCGTACGGCCGCTGCCAGCATGACCGGAGTGAGGTCGAGCTGCGCGAGTTCAGCTGCACTGAAAGCGTCGAAGGGATTGCCACGTAGACGCTCCCGAATCGTTTCGATCCGCGCTTGAACCTCGTCGGGCAACGCGTCGGGCCGCTGTTCGGTCGACACGATCCGACCTGCCACCAGTCCCCAAGGGGAGGACACCAGCGCTGCCACCAGCCGGGGGTCGGGCAGGCCCAGCGAGCGGGCCACCGCGCCGACGGTCAGACCTGCATCCAGCCGATGCCGCCGCCGGTGTTCGGTCGCGAGTTCGGCCAGCCGGCCGGCCAGGGCCTGACGTGTCGTCGGATCGAGCAACCATCCGTCGATCGGCTCTGTGCTCGGCTGACCGTGGCCCAGGGTGTCGAAGACGGCGGCACTCTCGATGCCGCGTCGGCGCAACTCGCCGTCGGGATCGGGGCCCGCTGACAGCGCGGCCAATTCGACCGCGCGCCGAGCCGACTCACCCCGACGACGGGCCAGCGGCCTGGGCAACGGATCGAGCACCGAGGCGCCAACGACCTTCCGGCTCCCCGGGTCCCGCAACAGCACCCGATCGCCGTAGGCCACCGCCAGAGGGCTCGGCAACGACAGCCGAACCGTACGATCGGCCAGCCTCCTGGTCCGGGCGGTGATCGCCGCAGTACCGATGTGCACGGTCAGCTGAGCCGGCAGGCGGTCGACCGCCGAGACCAGCAGCACGTCGAGGGCGGAGCTCACCGCCCACTTTCCGGGAGTCAGCAGCGCCTCCCCTCGGCGCACTTCCGCTGCGGCGATGCCACGAAGGTTGACCGCCACTCGGGCCACCGCCTCCACCGTGGACATCTGATCGTTCATGCTCTGCAACCCGCGGATCACCACAGGGCGCCGGGTCCCGGCCACGACCAACTCGTCTCCGGTCTGGAGCCGACCAGCGGACAGGGTTGCGGTGACCACAGTCCCGGCACCACGGATGCTGAAGACCCGATCGAGCCACAGCCGAGTGGGCGCAGCGGTATCCGGCTTCGGCAGACCGGCGACCAGGGTTCCCAGCGCCTTCCGGAGGTCGTCGAGGCCGTCGCCCGTGACCGCGCTACAGGACACCACTGGCATGCCAGACAGCCCGGTCCCGGCCAACCACTCGGGCAGATCGGCCAGCAGCGGAGCCGGGTCGGCCAGATCGCTGCGAGTCACGACTACCAAGCCGTCGACCACGCCGAGCGCATCGAGGATCTCGACGTGCTCCTGCGTCTGAGCCGACCAGCCGCCGTCGGCGGCCACGACCAGCACAACGGCGGGTACGGGGCCGACGCCGGCCAGCATCGTGCCCACGAAACGCTCGTGCCCCGGAACATCGACGAAGGCCATCCGCTGACCGCCGGGCAGAGTCGTCCAGGCGAAGCCGAGGTCGATGGTCAATCCGCGGCGGCGCTCCTCGGCGTACCGATCCGGCTCCATGCCGGTCAGTGCCCGGACCAGGGTGGACTTCCCGTGGTCGACGTGACCGGCAGTGGCTAGGACGTACACGTCTCGATCCGAGTGGCTCCTTCGTCTCCGACGGTTCCATTCATGGACAGCTGGGCGGCTGTGACCGCGACATACAGCACCTCATCCTCCAGGGGATCCAGAGCGCGCAGATCGAGCAGGCACCGGTCTCGCTCGATCCGGGCGAGAACTGGCTGCTGCCCGGTGCGAAGGGCGGCGGCGTAAGCCGAGGGCAGGCTGACTGCGGCACTGGCCAGGGTGACTCCGGGGGCGCCACCGCCGCCCACCCGGGCGGCGCTCTCGACCGCGCTGGCAGGAATCCCTTTGTCCTGCAGTCTGATAGCCATTCGTCGGGCCCGCTCACGCAAGTGATCGGTGTCGGCTTCAAGTGCTTGGAGTACGGGCGAGCGCGGGCCCCGCAGGGTGGCTTCCAGCGCCGAAAGGGTGAGTTTGTCCACGCGTAGGGCGCGCGCCAGCGGATGCCGACGCAGCATCTCGACCAGGTCGAGGCGACCCAGGACCAGGCCGGACTGGGGTCCACCGAGGAGCTTGTCGCCGCTCGCCGTCACCAGGGCGGCACCGGCGGCCAGTGTTGACTGCGCATCCGGTTCGTCGGGGATCGCCGGATGCGGCCCCAGCAACCCCGATCCCACATCGCAGACCACCGGCACGGCCAGCGCCGAGAGCCGTCCCACCTCGACCGCGGAGGTGAACCCGCGTACGACGAAATTCGACGGATGGACCTTAAGCACGAAACCGGTGTCCGGACCAACCGCAGCTGCGTAGTCCTCGAAGGCGACCCGGTTCGTCGTACCGACCTCGCGAAGTTGAGCCCCGGTAGACACCAAGAGGTCCGGGATCCGGAACCCGTCACCGATCTCGACCAGTTCGCCGCGGGCGACGACGATCTCCTTGCCCTGTGCCAGAGCGGTGGCGGCCAGCACGAGGGCTGCGGCACCGTTGTTGACGATCAGTGCGGCCTGCGCCGCTGCAACGGCGGCGCAGAGCGCGTCGACCGCGCCCCTTCCCCGTCGCCCGCGACGCCCGGTGTCGAGATCCAGCTCCACGTCAGTGGTGCCGCTGGCCGCAATCAGCGCTGCGACGGCCGCCGTCGACAGCGGGGCACGACCAAGGTTTGTGTGCACCAGGACACCGGTGGCGTTGACGACCGGGCGCAGTGTGGCCGCCGTCGCCGGTAGGGCACGAACGGTTTCCTCGACCACGTTTCCGGGGGCGAGAGTCCCTGTCCGGACCAGTTCCTGGACTCCGGCAATGATTCGTTTGACCAGCGGGCGACCCAGCCGTGAACAGGCGTCGGCCAGTCGGGGATCGGCCAGCACGTCGTCGGTGCGCGGCACCTGTCTGCGGGGGTCGTCGCCACCCATTGCGCCGACTCTACGTCGATCGCGAGGCCGCATCGAACCCCGTGCCCGCGGGAACACCCGACCAATCACCGGCACCACGTTCGAAGCACGTGCCCGGCACCGGGGATGACGTCGATCTACAGTCGCAGAGTGACCCGAACAGTCCTTGCGCACGCGGACTCGACCCGGACGTCGTTCCGGTTGACCAGCTATGCACACGGCGGCGGCTGCGCGTGCAAGATCCCACCCGGGGAACTCGAATCGATGGTCGCCGGGCTCGGGCGGCCGACGCTGACCGGTCACGGCGTCGGTGAGCTGATCGTGGGCCTGGAGTCTGGCGACGACGCCGCTGTGGTCCGGATCGCGAACGGTCAAGCCGTCATCGCCACCGCCGACTTCTTTACCCCCGTGGTCGACGACGCGTACGACTGGGGCCGGATCGCTGCTGCGAACGCGTTGTCCGACGTCTACGCCATGGGCGGTACCCCGATCGTGGCGGTCAACCTGCTTGGCTGGCCCCGGGATGTGCTTCCGATGGAACTCGCCGCGGAGACGCTGCGAGGTGGCCTGGACGTCGCCCGGCTCGCCGGCTGTCACGTCGGTGGCGGGCACAGCGTGGACGATCCAGAGCCCAAGTACGGCATGGCGGTCACCGGGATCGGCGATCCGGAAAAGCTCATTCGCAACGATGCCGCCCACGTCGGCCTGCCGCTCTCGCTGAGCAAGCCGCTGGGCGTCGGCGTCCTGAATAATCGGCACAAGGTGACCGGTGAGGTGTTCGACAACGCCGTCGCAACGATGACCGAACTCAACCGGGACGCCTCCTGCGCCGCCTTGGCCGCTGGCATCTGCGCGGGCACGGATGTCACCGGCTTCGGCCTACTGGGTCATCTGTTCAAGCTTGCCCGGGCCAGCGGGGTCACTGCGATCCTCGAAAGCGGCGCCGTACCCCTGCTCGACGGTGCGCGCGAAGCCGTCCGCGACGGGTACGTATCCGGCGGTACCCGTCGCAACCTGGAGTGGGTCGGTGCGGCAGCCGACCTGTCCACCGTGGACGAGCAGACGGCTCTGCTGCTCGCCGATGCGCAAACCTCCGGCGGGCTGCTCCTGGTCGGCGAGATTCCCGGCGCGACGGTGATCGGGGAGATCGTCGTGGCGCAGGAACACGCCATCGTCGTGCGCTGACGGGCAAGACCCCGTCCATCTGCCGGCCTTGCCTACCTGGTGCCGCGACGCACCGTCGATCATCTCGGCGTGTCGGCCCACCAGCTAGGCAAAGCAGTGATCGCCACTCATCGCGCTAGCGTGAGGGCCATGCTTGCCGCCTACGTCTCCAAGCCCGCCCCGGACGACCCACTGTCCGCCCTCGAGGTGGGAGATCGGCCCGAGCCCGAGGCCACCGACGGGTGGACCACTGTGACCGTGAAGGCCGCTTCGCTCAACCACCACGATGTCTTCTCACTGCGCGGTGTCGGCCTGCCCGAGGACCGGATGCCGATGATTCTGGGCTGTGATGCCGCCGGGACCGACGAGCACGGCAACGACGTCGTCGTCCACGCGGTGCTCAGCGACCCGTCCTGGCAGGGCGATGAGACTCTGGACCCGAAACGTTCGCTGCTGTCCGAGCGATATCAGGGGACGCTGGCTGAGCAGGTGCTGGTCCCGACCCGCAACGTGGTCCCCAAGCCGGCCGAGCTGTCCTTCCCCGAGGCCGCGTGCCTCGCGACAGCGTGGCTGACCGCCTACCGGATGCTGTTCACCAAGTCCGGCGTTCGACCGGGTGACACGGTCCTGGTGCAGGGCGCCAGCGGTGGCGTCGCGACCGCCTTGATCTCCCTCGCCAGTGCCGCCGGGATCCGAGTATGGGCGACCGGCCGTACCGAGGAAAAGCGGGCACTGGCAACCGAACTCGGCGCGCACGCGACCTTCGAGTCCGGCGCCCGGTTGCCCGAACGGGTCGACGCGGTCTTCGAGACCGTCGGCGAGGCAACCTGGTCGCACAGCCTGAAGTCGCTGAAACCCGGCGGCCGCGTCGTCGTGTCGGGGTCGACAAGTGGTGCTGCTCCGTCGGCTGACCTGCAGCGGGTGTTCTTCCTGCAGCTGTCGGTGATCGGCTCGACGATGGGAACTCGCGACGAGCTCGTCCGGCTGATCCAGTTCTGCCAGACCAGCGGGGTACGGCCGCGCATCGATGTCGAGCTGCCGCTGTCCGACGCCCACGAGGGGTTCGGCCGGATGATCGACGGACATACCGCCGGCAAGATCGTCTTCATCCTCGACTGAGCGCGCCTCGGCAGCACACCACGAGCTCGACCACATTGTCGATCGACTCAGGGGCACCCTGACACGCACCTAACGTTGCAGGGTGCCCCTCAGTCCGACGCGCGCCTGCTCTACGGCCTGGGGGGACTTGCCCTCCTGATCGGTGAGGGGGCGTTCTTCCTGGCGACCTGGGCACAGTCACCGGCGAAGAGATCCCGCTGCTGGCCATCGCTGTGCGGCTCACCTGGACGGTGTTTGCGGTCGGGCTAGCAGTGCTGGCCTTCCGTCACGACGAGGGCCAGCGGTTCCGCTGATTCTCGGGCCAGACGTCGGCTGCGCGGTGCAGAGCATCTGGTTAGGTGTCCGCAACGCGGCACCGATCCAAGGAGGGCCATGACCTGCTCGATCATCGCGTCCTCGCGGCGGAGGACCGCCGTCCGGGCGCCGGGCCGCTGATGTTCG
>JACCUM010000361.1 GCA_013811805.1 Geodermatophilaceae bacterium
ACAGCGGTCGATGGTGTATTCAGTACTCGGCGTAGATCTCGATCACGTTGTCTTCGGGGTCGCGGAAGAACAGCGTCCGGTGGCGCCACTCGGGCAGGTCGGTCGGTTCTCTGAGGATGGTCACGCCCTTGGCGACCAGTTCGGCATGGCAGGCGTCCACGGCCGGGGGCGGCACCCGGAAGGCAAGCTGGATGGCCGCGGACCCAGGTATCGAGGGGCCGTCGTCCCAGGCAGGTCCTTGCCCTCGTGGCCGCAGCGTCAGCAGCGTGGCACCCACCCTGAAGCTCACCCAGTTCTCAAGGTCGAGCTCGACGGGGAAGCCCATCACCTCCTGATAGAAGGCTCTGGTTTCCTTCATCTTCGCGCAAAGCAGGATCGTATAGTCGACGTTACGGATCTCCTTGATGCCCATTGCGGGTGACTCCTCGGGTTCTGTTTGGGTTGGTGTATCAAACTGGTGCTGGTCGGCGTGTCGGCGGGTATGGGAGGCGGCTGCCGGATGATCATCGGCGACTTGTGGAGACAGTGTGAGTCCTGTCTGGGTAGGTACCGGAGCGCCGGGTATCAGATCCCGATTCCTCGTTGAGAGGTAGCGGGCTGAGCGGGGTGTTGAGAGCCTCTTTGGAGGGAGCAAGGTCACGGGCCGTAGTGCTTTGCGCGAGCCCTGCAGTGATCACGGTCTGGGTCGGAACAGCGGAGACCCGTGTGTCGGCCGGCGTCGGGCGAAGTCCCGAGGTATAAGCCGATGGTGAGATCGAGCGGAGGGCAGCGGGAGCCGACGGGGTGGTAGTACCGGTCGGCGGCGGCCAGTCGCCGGTGGGGAAGGGCCCCGATTTCGGTCAGGTGAGCGGAGCGGGTAGGCATCGGGGCATGCCGGGACCGCCCGGTCCAATAATTCTAATGGCCAATCTAGGCCTGTCGTGTGCACCGGCTGGCGCCCGTGGGCAAGGTGCGAGACTGCGACGCAAGCTGTGGACTGCGGCCAAGCAGTCTGAGGGTAGGCGATTCCACCCCCGGGTCCATAGGGGTGAGGTCTGTGGGAGGCGTGGGGGCGGGCTAATCGTGGTGCTGATGGGGTGAATCGGATGACCTTGGCGGTGGTGGAGGAATACGGGGTTCAGCGGATGCTGGATGAGTTCGCCGCAGACCTTCATGCAGGGGTTTACCGTCCGGCGCCGGTGCGCCGGGTGGAGATCCCCAAGCCGGATGGCCGCAGGCGGCCGCTGGGTATTCTGACGGTGCGCGACCGGGTAGCGCAGCAGGCGGCGCCCGCCGGACCGCTGACGTGCAGCGCCTCGATGAACCCGCTGGCAGGTCCGGTCGGTGCACCCACGATGTCAGGTTCCGGCATCAGTGGTTATCGCGTCGCCGCGAAGCCACTGCAGGTAGCGGTCGGCGCTGTCTGTGACGACTCGTCGAGCATCATCGTCGATGATCCGTAGCCAGAGTGCGCCATAGAGCCGGTCGAACTTGTACGGCCTCAGCGCGCGCAGGATGCCCCGCACCGAAGCTTCGGGCAACGGCAGATGGTTGGGGACGCTCCGGCTGAAGGACACGCGATCCGCCCCGGGCGTCACGACGATGGTATCGCCGACGAGCAAGACGCCGCGTCCCTCGGCTCCGTCAGCCCAATGCAGGACGGCACTTCCGGGGAAGTGACCGCCGCACTGCACCAGGGTCACGCCGGGGAGCACTTGATGGTGTCCGAACCATGTCTGTACCGCCGGATCCGGGCGCATCAGCCAGTGCTGGTCGGCCTCGGGCAGCAGGATCGGTGCACTGTCGAACGCATGGCTCCACTCGACAGCTACGCCATAGAAGTGTGGATGGCTCGCCGCCACCGCCACTAGGCCCCCGGCCGCCCGCACCGAGGTGATCGCTTCGCTGTCCAGAAATCCGGGCGGATCCCAGAGTAGGTTGCCATGGCTGGTGCATACGAGCAGAGCTCGTTGCCCGATGCCCACAGCGGGCTCGACGCCGATGCCGATGAGATCGTGTTCGATCGTGCGAATGTCGCTGCGGTGACCGGCTGCAGCCAGGTAAGCCTCGTTCACCGAACGCCGATAATGGATGGTGCCGATGATCCGATCCATGACGGGCTTGGTGCGGGTGTATGTGTGTTGGGCTGTTCGAGTGGAGAACCCCAGTGCGAGGCATGCATCCAGATCACCGACCAGACAAAGATTGCCGCAACCGCGGCAATGCGTTTGATCTGCCTCGCGCTTCTTGGACACTGACTGTGTCGTCATTACGCGTGGTGAGGCGAGCGGTTGGTCTTCCTTCGTCATTGCGCCGAATCGATGAGCTGGCAGGACCGCATTGCGGCGGCGAGCGCGTCCCGATTGCCGGTGCGCTGGAACACCTCGACGGCCGTGTCGGTGAACTTCATCACGTGTTCGTCTCGGTGCCGAGCCGCGCGGGCGAGG
>JACCUM010000371.1 GCA_013811805.1 Geodermatophilaceae bacterium
GCGGTAGCTCGGGATCACCTGGGCCGCGAAGGCCTCGTTGATCTCGACCAGGTCGATGTCCCCGATACTCATGCCTGCTCGGGCCAAAGCTTGCCGGCTGGCTTCCACCGGACCCAGCCCCATGATCTCCGGCGACAGCGCGCTGACGCCGGTGGACACCACCCGAGCGAGCGGGGTGATGCCGAGTTCGCGGGCTTTGGTGTCGCTCATGATGATGACCGCCGCGGCCCCGTCGTTGAGCGGACAGCAGTTGCCGGCGGTGACCCGGCCGTCCGGACGAAAGACCGGCTTGAGTTGGGAGACCGCCTCCAGCGTCACCCCCGGACGCGGACCGTCGTCGGCGCTGACCACCGTGCCATCGGCTGTCGTCACCGGCGTAATCTCGCGCTCCCAGAAGCCGTCGTTGATCGCCTGCTCGGCCAGGTTCTGGCTCCGTACGCCGAATTCGTCCATGTCGGCACGGGTCACACCCTTGGTCAGCGCCAGGTTCTCGGCGGTCTGCCCCATCGCGATGTAGATGTCGGGCAGTTCGCCCTGGGTACGGGGGTCCACCCAGTCGTCGGCGCCGCTTTCGGCCACCTTCGCCGTACGGGTCGTGGCCTCGGAGAAGGCGGGGTTCTGGGTGCCCGGCCAGCTGTCGCTGTTTCCGCTGGCGAAGCTGGAGACCATCTCCACGCCAGCTGAGATGAACACGTCGCCCTCGCCGGCCTTGATCGCGTGCAGGGCCATCCGGGTGGTCTGCAGCGAGGAGGAGCAGTATCGCGTGACGGTCAGTCCAGGCAGCTGATCCTGGCCCAGCAAGATCGCGACCACCCGACCGAGGTTGAAGCCCTGCTGGCCGCCCGGCAGACCGCACCCCAGCATCAGGTCATCGATGTCCGTGGGATCCAGTTCGGGAACCTTGTCCAGCGCTGCCTGCACGATGGTGGCGGCCAGGTCGTCGGGCCGCAGATCCTTGAGCGATCCCTTGAACGCTCGCCCGATGGGGGAGCGGGCGGTGGCCACTATCACGGCTTCGGGCATGGAGATCTCCGATCGGATTACGTTCAGCAGGCCGCTGGACTGCGGTGGAACTCAAAATCTAGCGCGGCTGCCGGTTCCACCGGCGGATTCCCAGGGTCGACGCAGCGAGGCTGGAGCTCTCAGGGCGTTGTCTTGTTAACTGTGCTCATGCCGCTCACCCGATTCGCCATGATCGTCAAGGGCCCTGGCTACCAGCCGCAAATACATAGCAGCGTCCTGGCTTCCGTTGCCTTCTCCACCACGGTCACGTGCGTGTCAAGCCTCGAGCAGGCGCTGACTGTGGCCAAGGGCCTGCTCCAAGACGGGGTGCAGCTGATCGAGCTGTGCGGAGGCTTCTCTCCAGATGAGGCCGAACAGGTCCACGCAAGCATCGGCGGCGGGGTGCCCGTCGGAGTGGTCCGGTACTCAGAGGTCGAGCAGGCCCATCTCTCAGCCATGTTCGGCTCGCCACCGGCCGGTGGCCCGACATCATCCGCTAGCGCCCAGGCTGACTGAGAGCCGACCCCAGGAATGGGCCGCACGCGCAAGCGAATCAGTACCTAGCGGGAGAACCGGCAGCGTCGAGCATCATCGGCTCCAGGGCGTCGACCCAGATCCGGGCACCGTCCACAGACGGATGCCAACCGTCGTCGGACAGCAGCCCGGGATCGGCCCGGAAAACCGGCCCGCACTCCCTGGCCAGATCCACCGGCAGGCCACCGGCAGCTCGGGTCGCGCTCAGCTGCAGTTTGGCGACTCGACGCGAGCGCCACCCGGCCACGACACGCAGCGGCTGACCCAGGCCCCTGGCCGCGGCAAGGTCTGGGGCGGTTCCCACGACGACCGGCACGCCTTGGTCGCGCAGCCGGCGGACCGCGTCGACCACTCCGTAGGACACCGAGCGCGAGCGGGTCAGGCGCAGCGCATCGTCGGCGCCGATGACCAGTACGGCCAGATCCGGGCGGCTGAGCAGCGCCCTCGAGACCTGCGGTCCGAGATCACCCGTGCGAGATCCGGCAATCGCGAAGCCGGACAGCTCCACTCGCCAGCCGGCGGTGGCCAGGCGCGCTGCCAGCTGCCCCGGAACGCTCTGCTCCACCCGACTCACGCCGTACCCGGCGGCCGCCGAGTCGCCGAGGACGGCCAACCGCAGCGGCGGGTCGGCGCTGATCCCGAAGGTTCCGGTGATCGGCGGCGGATCGGACAACGCGGTCGGGTCGCGACGGGCCGCGGCGATGAACTGCCCGGCCAGTAGCGCTCCGGCAGCCCCCGCGCCGCCCGCGATCGCTCCGGCTCCCGCTCGGGCAAGGCGTCCGGCAATCCCGTGTCGTCGCCGGCTCATCGCTGGCTCCCGCCCTCTCGGCTCATCGGTGACCTACCTGCTCCGGAGTATCGGCCTTGACGCAGTCCTCGGCCTCGACCATGGCCAACGGTCGACGTCTGCGCAAGCGTGCCCAGCCTGACGAGACGGGGGCATCCGCGTCGGCCTGTGACACCTCGGTCCCGGCGCGTTCGGCTGCCCGGAGTGCCGCGTGCTCGACGGAGGTGACCCGCTCCTTCCCGAAGGCGCGGTCCCGGGGCTCGCCCGGCTCGGGCCACAGGCCCAGTGCTGCAGCGGCCGTTGGCAGCAGGACCGCAGCGGCAGCGGCGTACCCCTCGGCCGAGGGATGGAACTCGTCAACGCTGAACATGCGCGGGTCGCGAGCGAAGGCGGGGCCAAGGATTGCCCCGAGCGAGACCGTACGACCGCCGGCTTTGACCACTGCCACGGTTTGCAAAGCCGCCAGCTGGCGGCTCCACCGCCGGGCGATGAACCGCAGCGGCTGGCGAATCGGCCGGATCGTGCCGAGATCCGGGCAGGTAGCCACGACGACCTCGCACCCGGTCTGCCTGAGCTTGGCGACCGCTTCGGACCGGAACCGGACCGAGGCCGAGGGCCGGGTCCGAGACGTGACGTCGTTGGCACCGATCATGATGACGGCCAGATCTAGGGCCGACGTTTCGTCGAGGGCCATTCGAACCTGGGCGTCGAGGTCACAGGACTGCGCGCCGATCCAGGCCAGCCGGGTAAAGTGCACGGGTCGCGACGCCAAGTCGCTCAGGGCGCTGACCATCAGCACACCAGGCGTTTCGGTGGTCCGGTCCACGCCCAGACCCACCGCACTGGAATCGCCCAGCAACGTGACGCGAATCGACTTACCGGAAAAACTCCCGTAGACGCCGTCGCCGGTAGGTGGCCCGCAGATCGGGCTGCGCTCCTCGACGA
>JACCUM010000381.1 GCA_013811805.1 Geodermatophilaceae bacterium
CTCTACCTGCGCTGGATGAGACCTCAGAGGGGTCGCCATGGTCCGCACGTATGCCAAGGTCGTCGGCATCGTGATCATTCTGATCGGTGTGGTCGGGTTGGTCGCCGGGGAGGCGCCGCTGTTCGGCCTGGTCAACATCGAGATCGCCGAGGACGTCGTCCACCTGCTCACTGGCGGGGTCATGGCCGCGGTCGGCTTCGGGGTCCGGGACACCAACGTGGTGCGCACAGTCGTCGGGGTGATCGGCGTGCTGTACCTGCTGGTCGGCGTGCTCGGCTTCGTCGCGCCCGGCTTGTTCGGGCTGCTGCCCGCCCACGGCTACAGCGTCGTCGACAACCTCATCCACCTCGTCCTGGGCGTCCTCGGCGTCGCCGTGGCATGGGCGGTCAGGGACACCGTACGCGGGCGCGCCGCGTGAACCGGGCCCTCGTCCGCGGGCCGCTGGCCGGCCTGGTCGGAACCGCCGTGATGACCCTGGCGCAGCATCGGGAGATGTCGATGACCGGGCGACGCCCGTCGACGGTGCCGGGGCAGGTCGCCGCACAGCTGCTGGGCCGGACGGAACCTGACGCCGTGACCACCCTCAACCTCCCGATGCACTGGGCGCACGGCGCCACGATGGGCGCGCTGCGCGGGGCGCTGTCGGAGATGGGGGTGCGCGGAGTCGCCGGCTCGGCCGTGTTCTTCGCGCTGATGTGGACCGGTGACGCCATCCTGTACCGCGCGATGGGCATCGCCGAGTGGCCCTGGCGGTGGAGTCCCGCGGAGCTGGCCACCGACGCCGGACACAAGGCGCTCTACGCCCTCATTACCGGCGCCACCTATGACGCCCTCGCCGACTGACCGGTCGGCCTCACACGGCGTCGGCGGCCTTGCGGGCGGCCACCAGCACGGGGTCCCAGACGGGAGCCAACGGCGGCGCGTACCCGAGGTCGAGCACGGTCATCTCCTCGACCGTCATCTCCTGCCACAGCGCCATGGCGCAGACGTCGATCCGCTTGCCGGACTCCTCGCGGCCGACGAGCTGCGCGCCGAGCAGCCGCCCGGTGCCCCGCTCGGCGATCATTTTCACGGTCATCGGGCTGGCGCCCGGGAAGTACCCGGCCGGGGTGGTCGACTCCACGGTGACGCACACCGGCTCGAAGCCGGCCGCGTGCGCCTCGGCCTCGAGCAGCCCGGTGCGGGCACGATCTCCAGGTTGCACACCTTGCTCATCGCGGTGCGGACGACGCCGGGGAACGTGGCGTAGCCGCCTGCGAGGTTCGCGCCGATCAACCCGGCCGTGCTTGTTCGCGTGGGTGCCCAGCGGGATGTGCACCCGGCGCTGGGACACCAATGATCGGCCCGACATGGAGCTGCACGGCACTGTCATTTCGTGGCGCCGGCTCACTGTCGTTCTACTGTCGCTCCACAATGTGCTGGTGGCTGAGGTGCTGAGTTGAGGGCTGTGAGAACTGGTGAGTGGGGGTAGCAGGCGTGGTGCAACTGAACGTGCCCGACGAGCTACACGCTGCTCAAGCCGCTCAGAACACCCACCTCGCCATCGGTGAGCACCGCACCCGCGCCGAGATTTTCGCCCAGACCGCCGCCTTCGCGTCCGGCTCAGAGGTGATCGTGCTGGCGCTGCACCGAGCTCAGCACCCTCTGTGTCAACCTTCGGTGAGTCAGTCTGAGTGCTGAATCACTGAGCCTGAGAGGGCGAGAACGGGAGTCCCCCGATGGCGATGGCCATCTCGATGCCTGATGCCGTGCGCGCCCATGATGGGCGGGTGAACGATCCTGATCCTGAGGTGCCCGAGCGGGCAACGCGCCGGCGATACCCGGCCAAGTACAAGCTCGACATCCTCGCCGAGTACGAGAGCCTCGGCCGCGACGGTAAGGGCGCGTTGTTGCGCCGCGAGGGCTTGTACACGTCGCTGTTGTCGGAGTGGCGTAAGCAACGTGACCGTGGCGCACTGCAGGCGCTGTCCACCAAGGCGGGCAGGCCACCGGTCGATCCCGTCGAGCGAGAGAACGCCCGGCTGCGCCATCGTGTCGAGCGGCTCGAGGGCGATCTGGGCAAGGCCCGCAAGGTGATCGAAGTCCAGGG
>JACCUM010000399.1 GCA_013811805.1 Geodermatophilaceae bacterium
CATGCCGGGCTGCCCGTCACACCAATGACTCAGTGCGGCGGTCCACTCCTGCGCCCTGCGCAGATCGAAGATCTCCTGACATGCCTCGATCACGGCGCAGTACACGATCCCGGCGACGATGGCCGACCGGCACTGGTTGGGTCGGCCTCGGCCAGGTTCTGCAGTCCGGCTGGCAGGAGCAGATAGCCCTGCTCGACACAATCCAGCGAGTCGTCGTCCAACAACCGCTCGACGCGTGCCAACCATGCTCCACCTTGGGCATGATCGCCCCGGAGCTGCAGCGTCAGGCACAACCAGATCGCGGATCTGGCGGCGCGTGCTGGTTCGCCCGAGCGCAGCCATCCGTGATGGGCCAGCGCCCAGGCGTCGGCGCTGACGTCGTCCCGTCCGGTCAGATACGCGACGGCGGCCAGCCGCTCCAGATCCTCCGGTTCGAGGGGTGACTCCGCCTGAGCGGCCTGTAAATGGTCGAAGGCCTCGGGCCACGCCTGTGCCCGGAAGGCCGCGCGGCCTTCGTTCAGCACGGAACCGCTCATGGCCACGCCCTACCCGACCATGTCACTGCTGCCGCCGCTGTCCACCAGACCCGCTTGACCGTGGGTGAGCACGCCGTGCTTGACCGTCGGCCCGGTCCCGGGGTTCAGGCGGTTCCTCGTGAGCTCGCTGGACGGGAAGAACTGCCCGAACCGCGAGTCGGTCTGACTGCGGTCGACGAGGTGCTTCTCGAGCACCATCGAGTTGTACTGCGCAGCAGTGGTTTCCAGGGTGTTGGCGTTGAGGATCACTTCTCGCTGCCAGCGGCGAGCTGACTTCGCCAGTCCAGGAATCTTGCTGTGCTCAGGCCAAAGGCATTCGACGGCGATCGCGTTCTCACTACTGGCCCAGATTCCGGAATCGGTGTTCAGGACGAGCGTCTGGTTGCCGGTCACGTGTCCCGGCGTGGACAGCAGGGCGACGCCTGGGGCGACCAGGGTGTCCCCGTCGATCGCCCACAGCGATTCCGGCGGCAGATCCCGATATGTCTCGGCTTGATACCAGGGCTTCTGGAGAGGGTGCAGGTCTGCCATCGCTTCGAGCTCGGAACGCTGGACGATCAGCCGGGCATTCGGGAACGCCGCGACCAAGGGTTCGCTGGCGCCGAGGTCGGGCTGCGGGGCGGTGGTGCCCAACCAGCGGCGAACGTCCTGGGTGTGCAGATGGTCGAAGACGAGGTAGTCGACCTCCGCCGGGTCGAGACCCACGGCGGCTAGGTGCTCCAGTACGTCACCGTGCACAGTCACGAGCAGGTTCCGCAGCGGGCCGGGCGTACGGGCCGCCAACTGGGCGAAGTAAGGCGTAGCGACCCCGCGCTCGACGTCACTGGGCTCGAACAGCAGAACGCGGCGGCGACCGTCCTGTTCAGTCCACCGGATGATCAGCATCCGGTTGGTGATCGACACGAAAGGCGCGAATGTCGTGGCTGCTCGCCAGAGGGCAAAACGGGTCGGGTACGGCAGCGTGATCAGGTCGTGAGTGCTCACCTGATCCGGCTTGCCCGAGCTGCCGAATTCCGCGCGGAACGCTGCCGCCAGTCCGGCCACCCGACCCAGCCGCGTTCCATAGCCGACTTCATGATCCGCGAGGGCAGCCAGGCTGCCGATGGGTGTACCGAAGGCAGGCAGGTCCCGCGAATATCGAATTCCGAGGGCCGTCATCGTTTGCCTCCCTTGAACCGGCCCAGAAGACTGCGGCCGTACGCACTACCGACGGTGATCGGATGCGTGAGCGCTGTAGTGAGCCGGCCGGTCAGTTTCTGCGGGTCATGAGCGAGACCCAGTTGCCGCAGCATCGTCGCACTATCGAAATAGATCCGCTCGACGGCGATGCGATCGCCCTCGAAAAGGAAGAACGCACACATGCGGGTCCGGAAGGTCCGACCGGTTGGCGGCATGCCCCGCAGTGGGCCGAGGTGGGTGCCGAGGAGGTCGAACTCGACGATGATGGCGTCTTCGGCGTGGTGCATGGCGTGGATCTCGTTGCGCTGATCGGGAAACGCGGCCCGTGACTGGCGGTAATAGCGCCACACCTCCGCTTCGCCGTCGTACACGTCGCCGGTTCCGATCAGCTCGTACCGCGGATGGGCGAAGGTTGTCATGGTCACGTCGAAGGCGTGGACATTCTCCGACTCCATGTGCTGGCGAACACACGCCTCGCGGCGCTCCTGCAGCGACGTCTCAGCCACAAGTCTCCTCTGTCGTCCATAGCGGCGGCTAGCTCAG
>JACCUM010000423.1 GCA_013811805.1 Geodermatophilaceae bacterium
CCTCGCCATCGTGCGGGGCTTTCTTGACCCGCTCTTGACCGGAGTCGCGGTGAGCACGGCGGCAGACAGGGGCAAATCACAGGGGACGCGCCCGGCCTCGATGAACGCATCCAGTGTGGACCGTTGCAGGCGGACGTACTTGCCCAGTTTCACGTAGGAGATGCGCCGCTCCGCTACGAGCCGGCGGACGAATCGTTCGCCGGTTCGGAGGTAGTCCCCGGCCTGTGCCACGGTCAGTAGTTCGTCGACGGTGCTGCCGCCGGCGCGGTTGTCCAGCCCGCCGCGGGTCATGTCATCCCCCCTCAGCCTGGAGCATCGTGTCGGCTTCCGTGTCGTCCGACGCGATGGGGGCTTGGCGCCGAATGGACTCGTGCCAGCGGGTGACCTCGATCAGGAGGCGGCCGGTGATGCGCATCGCTTGTGCGGCTGAGAGGCCGTTGGCTGGGTCGAGCTGAAGGCTTGCGCTGGAGGTGACCAGCAGCAGGCTGGGCCAGGCTCCGATGATCGGTTGGTGGCCGACCGCGCGTAAACGGTCCAGGGTGAGGGCTACGTGGATTCGCGTTGCGGACAGGGCAGTCACTGGATTGGCCTGGCCAGACGGTCTCGGAGTCTGCCGGATGTTCGTCCCTGCTTCAGCTGAGCCAAAGCCAGTATCTGCCGCGTCACGTTCAGGTGGTGGTCTCATGCCATCCACTCTGCTGAGCGACCTCCGTTTGACCTCCGCTCGCTCTTCGCTCGACCTCCGTTTGACCTCCGTTTGACCTCCGGCCGAGCACGGCGACCTCCGTTCGTGTCGCTGACATCCGTATCTCTCCGCGGGTCTCAGCGTCGACGACGTGATCGCCGCTCTGAACACCTGGCTGACCGCGACCCGCACTGACTGGCTGACCCGTTGGGAGGACGACCAGGTCGGCGAGCGGGCCAGCTACCTGATCGAAATGCTCCGCCGAGCCGCTCGTGCCGGGTACATCACCACCTCGGCAGAGCATCCGGTCGACACCACAGCCGGGCCGAAAAGTCGCGCGGCAGCTAGACGCCGGCGGGGCCCGGCATGAGACTTGGTCCTGAATGCCCGCCAGCCGGAATCTCAGCGTGGCGCTGAAAGCGCCGATGGCTTGCAGCAAGCGAAGCCCCTCGTCAGGGCAGAATCGCGCCATCACAGGATGAGTTGGTCCATTCGGCCGATCAGCCAACCTTGCGTAACTCCTCGATCGGCACCGCAGGGACTTCTCTCCTCCTGATGATGCGCAGTGAATGGATTCCCATTCGCCCGGGCCAGACCCGGCGGCGGTGGGGGTGAGGCTGCTCACCTGGCGGGATGTCTCAGCACGCCCCCTGACGATGAGCTCCGGTGAATTGGATTCATTCGCGCAGCCGGCGGTTGTATTACAGCGTCGATGCGGGCGTCGTGGCGTTGAGACGCTGCACTCGGGAGCTGGTGGCCGGATGGGTGTTTCGCATCCGACGTAGCGGCGACCTCGATGCGCAGATCCCGCGCCACCTTGGGGTGTCGCGAAGATGGCACGTCATAGACGCCAGCTGGCGCCGGCAGCAGATGCGCGACCTCGTCGGTGGCGAAGTGCTCGGCCGGGCGCTGCGCGGTGGTGCCGTGCACCCGCAGCCCCGCCGTCGTGGCGCACCGCACCCTGACACGGCGTGCGCGTCGCTCAGATCGGCGAAGTCCTCGCCAGCGAAGAAGTTTCCGCGCACGTACTGCACGATCCGCTCGACACGTGGCTTGTCCTTCGGTGAGCGCACCCGCGCCGGGTCTGTGCCGAAGCCGCGGGCCTGAGCGTATCCAGCCAGCCCACCGTGAACGTCGGGTTCACCGGGTCGGCGTTGGTCACGACCGGGGTGAGGTTGTCCGGGATCAGCACCTTGAAGATCCCGCCAAAGAACGCCCAGGCCGCCTCGCAGCCCTCGATCACCGCAGCGTGAGTCTGGCGGAAGGACAGCCACACGGATATATGCCGCCAGTAGACCGCGCGGTGACCGGCAAGGAACCGGGCTGGTTTACGCTGAGCTAGGACATGTTCTAGGCGCCCGAGGTGGCCAGGATCTCGCGGTGCAGGTCGAGCAGTGCGGGCACCTCCTCGCGTTCGGCGCGGGCCATCCCGCATTCGGTGCAGATACCCCACTCGATGGACGCAAGGTGCTCGTCCACCAGGCGCACCTGTTCCTCGGTCGTGCCGGGTTCCTGTTCGGCCGGATGGTAGGGAACCAGCGCCAGGTAGACCTCGGTCTCCGATGGCAGCGAAAGCCCGCTCAATGGCTCGAAGAAGGCCGCGTCGCGGCGGTTCTGCGGAACGGTGAAGGCGAGCCAGTTCACCGTGCGCGCGGCCCGTGCGGCAACCTCGTTGGAGACCCGCACCTGCAGGTCCAAGGACTCCGGCTCCTTGAAGTGCTGGTGCTGATAGTCGCCGTAACACAGATGAAGCCCGGCCGGGACATCCTCCGGAACGCGCTCGATGCACTCGACCAACCGGTCCACGATGTCGTCGAATGTCTGGTTCTCCGCGGCCTCGAATCCGCCTTCCAGGATTGCGAACTCGACGGCGACGTCCCACTGGACGGCCACGTCCCCGTGGGGGATCGCGGCCAGCAGCCGGTCCAGGTCGGCAAACAGTGCCTCTTTGTAGGAGGGTTCAAGCCGGTTCTGATCCTCCGGGACGACCCATGCGTTGATCGATGCAAGCGGGGTCGGGTACTCGACCTGGAACCTGATCCCGGCCGGGATGACCCCCTCATCGCGAAGCCGGCGGAACGTCTCGAACGACTCCTGATACGCATCTGCATAGCCCAGGTTGGGCCACTGGACGTCGTCGGGTTCGACCCCGTCGGCCAGGCGCACCTTGGGCATCTGCTCGTATCCAGGTGAGGGTTGGTCCTTGGCGCCGGCCTGCGCGAGTCCCGGTGTCTGCCAGAACTTCTCCAGCTGGAAGAAGACCCATTGTTGGCGGGGACCGGTCTCGCCGTCGGGTATCCGCCGGACACCGAAGGGCACCCGGGTGGCTATCTCGCGCATCACGGTCTCGGCATCGTCGAGGTTGACTCCGCCATTGAAGTGGACACCGGTGGGTGGCATGTCAGTTGCTCCTGAATTCCCCCGCGTAGATCGACCTTGGCGTGTACCAGCAACTCTCCTCCGGCTGCACAAGCTCGGTCAAGCCTTTGCCGGACCGAGACCTCTGCGGGCCACCGGCGCAGTGATGGCCGCTTCATCATGACGAGCAGACGACACCTCGACCTCGCCGGTCGCAACAGATCGAGCGACCGGGCGAGGTCGTGATCAGCGGCGAGTCCTGAGCGCGTGGGTCACGGCGTCCCGGGCGTCTTACCTGGACGGTTGCCAAGCTTGTTGAGCATCTCCTTGACCTTGCGCTGGTTCTCCGGCTTGGCGGCCTCGCGGCGTACGACATCGACGAGCTTGACCACGAATGCCGGCCTTTCAGAGCGCTCTTGATCATTCCCATGGGCTATCGCTAGCGATCAGGTCACTGATGGTCGACGTGGAGGTCGCTGGTGGCGTTCCGGGAGCTTCAAGTGAACGAGGTTCGAGAAGTGCTGCGTGGCTGGCTGGCCGGTGGCGGGTTGCGCACGGCGGCGAGCCGGCCGGGGTGGACCGCACGACCGCACGCCACTATGTGGAGGCCGCGGTCGCGGCCGGGCTGGGCGCGAGCTGTGTCTGACTTAATCGGGTCGTTCGGCGAGGAAACACCCAGCCAAGGTCGGCGCGCGCTCATGATCGTTCCTTGATCGTACGTCGGTGAGCGATGCGGGCCTGGCGGGCGGCGGCTAGACCGTCGCGGCGGGCCTGGCGCAGAGCGTCGCCGCGGCCGTGGTGTTCGTCGTCGGGGGTGACGTAGCCGATGCCGGCGTGCAGCCGCAGGGTGTGGTAGTCGGTCCGGACGCGGTCGAGCTCGAGGGCGAGTTCGCCGGGGTCACGGATCTTCTCCAGGTGCGGCCAGTCGCCCTTGACGTGTCCGAACAGCGACTCGATCCAGGCCTGGTCGGTGGGGGTGGCGGGTCGGCCGAAGCGTTGCATGATCGCGCAGGCGGCCATGAACTGCTTGGTGGAGTGGGAGCGCATCTGCGGGCCGTTGTCGCTCATCGCGATCAGTACCGGCACCCCGTCGGCGTCGGGGCCATCCAGCTCGGCTGGGGTGGCCTGACCGGAGCGCAGCCGGGCCAGCAGCCGGGCGTCGATGCGGTCGGTCAGCTGCTCGGCGTCCAGGGCGGCCAGGAACGCGGCCTCGATCTGGCTGCTGGTCTCTTGGGCGGAGACCAGGGTGGCCAGCCAGCGGCGGGACACCACGTCCAGCACGGCGACCGCGACCCGGCGGGCTCGGGTGAAGTGGGTGAAGTCGTAGCACCACACGCTCCCTGGCTTCCACTCGATCCAGTCCGGCCACGGGGCCCGGACTTGCGGCTCACGGGCCGGTGGGCCTTGCAGGACAAGGCCTTCGGCGGCTAGTACGCGGTGCACGGTCGAGGCCGAGACGTGCACCAACTGCAGACGAGACCCGCGGGCGGCCAGCTTGCGATGAGATCGGTCGACCTGGCCTTCACCGGCGCCTGGACACGTGGCGGGACCAGGCCGGTGGTCAGTCCCAACGCGCCTTTCCCTCGTGCAGATACAGCGCCACCGCCTGCTCCCGAGACACGCCGGGCCGGCCCGACACCGCCGCCGCCAGCGCGTCGAGCGCACCCTGCTTGGCGACCCGGCACGCCGTGACCACCGTGGAGGGGTCCACGCCGTACGACTCGGCGGCCCCCCGCTGCGTGGCCTGACCGGTCAGCACCGACACGTAGATCTCGTACTTCTCGCTCGGCGACAACCGCCGCCGCTTCCGCTTCCCGATCACCTCTGCAGCAGACATCCGCGCCAGCCTCCAACCGGCTCAGGCACACCGTCCCTGGTTGGGTATTTCTCGACCCGAGTGACCGGGCTAAGTCAGACGCAGAACAGGCGTGTCGGCCTGAGCGACCTTTTAGTCCGCGGGGTTGTTGGTTCGAGGCCAACCGGGGGAGCCCTAAGCTCGCTGGCGGGGCGGTAGCTCAGTCGGTCAGAGCAAAGGACTCATAATCCTTCGGTCCTGGGTTCAAGTCCCAGTCGCCCCACATGAGCTTCGCCGACCGCCGTGACGCCGGACGGCGACTGGCCACGGCGCTTGTACAGCTAGCCGATCAGGACGTCGTCGTCTGCGGTCTACCTCGCGGCGGCGTACCCGTCGCCTACGAGGTGGCTTTCGCACTCCAGGCGCCGTTGGACGTCGTGGTCGTGCGCAAGCTCGGCTTTCCGGGGCAGCCTGAACTGGCCATGGGAGCGGTCGGGGAGGCCGGTGCGCGGTTCGTCGACGAGACCACGGTTCGTCTCTCCGGCCTGACCAGCACCCAACTCGCCGAGGTCGAACGGCGCGCCGCGGCCGAGGTTGCGCGCAAAGCGGAGCGCTTCCGCACCGGACGAGAGCGGGTCGACCGCGCCGGTCGTACCGTCGTGATCGTCGACGACGGGATCGCCACTGGTTCGACGGCGCAGGCAGCCTGCCAAGTCGTACGCGCCGAGCGGGTCGCGCGCGTCGTGCTCGCGGTGCCGGTGGCCCCGCCGGGCTGGATGCAGGCGATGGGGAGGGCGGCCGACGAGTACGTGGCGGTCGAGACACCGCAGCGCATGCTGGCCGTGGGCAACTGGTATCTGGACTTCTCGCCGACCAGCGACGCCGACGTCATCGACTGCCTGGCCAGGAGTAGGCAGTGGCGTCACTAGGGCCTCGTACGGCACAATAGCCACACGAGTGAGCGCCCTCCGAGGGTCGATGCGTTGGGGAAGACGTCATCGACAGGGGGACACGGTGCTACAGAAGTGCAGCGATCCGGCCGGGCCCGCGCGGGGTGCGGTCTTCATTCACGCCTGCCCGGCGGCGCTGTGCCCGCATATCGAGTGGGCCATCAGCGGCGTGCTCGGCTCGCCGATCAGCCTGTCCTGGACTGTCCAGCCGGTCGACCCGAGCCAGTTCCGTACCGAGTACACCTGGACCGGCCCCCGCAACAGTGCCGCCCCGATCGCCAGCGCGCTGCGCGCTTGGCCGATGGTGCGCTTCGAAGTGACCGAAGAACCGAGTCCTGGTTGCGACGGAGAACGGATCTGCCACGTGCCTGGGCGGGGCATCTTCCGGGGAATCGTCGGTGCCAACGGCGACTTCCTGGTCGGCGAGCAACAGTTACGCCAACTCCTGGCTACCGCGACGTCACGCGAGGACTTCGTCCACGGCATCGAGATGGTGCTGGGGTCGGCGTGGGATGCCGACCTAGAGCACTACCGGCATGCCGGCGATCGATCTCCGGGCGCCTGGCTGCACCAGGTCAGCTAGTCCGCGATCACCGCTCGGGACTTTCTCCGGAGAAAGTGCGGTCTGCCGCGGCCCAGACCGCACATTTTCCGGAGAAAGTGCGGTCAAGTCAGTCGCGATCACAGGGGGATGTTGCCGTGCGCCCCTCGTCCGGCCGGCGCGGCGGCAAGAGCCTCGATCAGGCGACGCCGAGTATCGGCCGGTTGGACCACGGCGTCGACCACCCCGAGTTGCAGCGCGCGGTTGACTCCACCGGCGATCCGTTCATGTTCCTTGGCCAGGTGCTCGTGCAGGGCTCCGCGATCCTCCAGCGCGGCGGCGGCCAGCTTCTTGCGGTGCAGGATCCCGACGGCTGCCTTTGCGCCCATGACCGCGACCTCGGCCCCTGGCCAAGCGAAGACGGCCGTGGCACCCAGGGAACGAGCATTCATCGCGATGTAGGCCCCGCCATAGGACTTGCGGGTCACCAGAGTCACCCGTGGGACCACCGCCTCGGCGAAGGCGTGCAACAGTTTTGCACCGCGGCGTACGACGCCGTCCCACTCCTGACCCACCCCTGGGAGATAGCCGGGAACGTCGACCACGACGACCAACGGTAGCCCGAAGGCATCGCACATCCGGACGAAACGTGCCGCCTTTTCTGCGGATTCGGAGTTGAGGCAGCCCCCGAGGCGCATGGGGTTGTTGGCGATGACCCCCACGCTGCGGCCGGCCAGGCGACCAAGCGCAGTGACCACGTTCGGCGCCCAGCGGGTGTGCAACTCCAACGGCGGTTCGTCGAGCAGGGCTGTGATGATCGGCTTGACGTCGTAGGCGCGTTGCGGGGAGTCGGGCATCAGCGTTGCCGGGTCGACCTCGTTCTCCCGTACGGTGGTGCTGATGTCGAAACTGCCCTGGATGGCCAACAGGGCGGTCGCCGTTCGGGCAGCCTTCAGTGCCTCGGCCTCGGAGTCGACAGTCACATGGACGACGCCGCTGCGGCGACCGTGGGTGTCGGGGCCGCCGAGTCGTTCCATGTCGACGTCCTCGCCGGTCACACTGCGGACGACGTCTGGTCCGGTGACGAACACCCGCCCGGCCGGGCCCATGATGACCAGGTCGGTCAGCGCCGGGCCGTACGCTGCGCCACCGGCCGCGGGCCCCAGGACGACTGAGATCTGCGGAACCCTCCCCGAGGCGCGGACCATCGCCGCGAAGACCAGACCGACCGCGTCGAGGGCTTCCACGCCCTCGGCCAACCGGGCACCGCCGGAATGCCAGATCGCAATCACCGGGACGCGCTGGCGGACCGCGCTGTCGATGGCATCGACGATGTGCCGGCAGCCTTCCGAGCCCATCGCGCCGCCCATCTTCGTGGCATCGGTGCAGTAGGCCACCACGGCTGCGCCGTCGATGGTGCCGCGGGCGGCGAACACGCCGCTGTCGTCGCGCCGAGTCAGTTCGCGGAGCGAGTCACGGTCGAACAGGTTCTCCAACCGCAGCGAGGGGTCACGAGGATCTCGTGACTCCAGATCAGGTACCTGAGCCAGTGCAGTCACGACTGTCTCCATGCTCTGTCTAGATGCGCCGCTGA
>JACCUM010000488.1 GCA_013811805.1 Geodermatophilaceae bacterium
TGGCGGTGTTGGGCCCGAAGATCCGGTTCACCGACAGCGCCCGAACCTTTCCGGTGCCCGGCTCCTGCAGGGTGAAGACCCCGGCCCGGGAATCCTCCAGCGCCAAGGTGTTCAGCACCGCGGCATCGCCGGCGGCCTGCGCGTTGACGTCTACCGTGCTGACGATCGTCAGCGAGCCCTGCTTCAGCAGTGCGGCCGGAATCTGCAGCTTGCCGGTGAGGTGCTTTTCCAGGAAGTCACAGAAGAACCCGCTGACCGTCGCCTCGTAGCATCCGCGTCGCGGTGCCTCCCCCGGAGCCAGTGTGATCGGTGTCGCCTTGGCTGCCTCGATCTCTGCGGCCGGAGCGAAGCTGGCGTCCTGCATCCGGTCCAGCACCAGATCGCGCCGGGCGGTTGCGGCTTCCATATCGACCGCCGGGTCGTAGTCGAACGGGCTCTGCACCAGGCCGGCCAGCATCGCCGCCTCGGGCAGGGTCAGGTCAACCGGGATCTTGCTGAAGTAGGTCCAGGCAGCGGCTTTGATTCCGTAGGCGCCCTGTCCGAAGTAGGCGATGTTCAGGTAGCGCGTGAGGATCTCGTCCTTGCTCAGATCCTCCTCGACAGCCAGTGCCAGTCGGGCCTCGCGCAGTTTTCGGGCCACGCTCTGCTCGGTCGCAGCGTCCCGCTCCTCTTCGGTGTCTGCGGAGTACTCCAGGGTGAGCTTCACCAGCTGCTGGGTGATCGTCGAGGCACCCTCCTGGACCTCGCCGGCGGCGGCGTTCGTGACCAGGGCTCGGAGCACGCCCTGCACGTCCAGGCCGTTGTGTGAATAGAACCGAACGTCCTCGGTCGCGACGACCGCCCGCTGCATGACCTCGGGGATTTCCTCGATGGTGGCCGGTACGCGATAGAAGTCGTAGAAGTAGGTCAGCGGCGTCACGCCGTCGGAAGCCAGAACGGTCGTGATCCCCGCCAGGGGCTCGTCGGCAAGTTCCTCGGGGACCTGCTGAAGCATCGTGGTGGCGTTGCGCGCAGCCAGGCCGGGCCCACCGACCCATGGCAGCAAAAGCCCCGCCACCACCGCACCGGACAGCACGATGGCCAGGACCATTTGACCTGCGGCGCCGAGGCGGCGCTGGGTGGATTCCGACATCGCGTTGGAGTTTACGCAGGCGGTCTGTTGGATGCCCGTCTCGTGCGTGTCTTTGTCGAGCTCCGCGAAGGTATCGGCGCGGTGAGGTGGGCACCGATCTTGCGAAGCGCGTCCAGGTCGTACACGTCCTGAGCTGACGCGGGGACCGAACGAACCGGCACCTCGGGGTGCGCGCTGGCGAACTGGCGGGCCAGCCGCTGCTCGTGGGCGTTGGTCCGCATCCGCTCGGCGTGTACCTGCAGCAGCGACGCGGCCAGCACCGCGTCCCGGCCGCCGACCGACGAGAGGGTCTCCGCCGCCCCCTCGGCGCGCCCAGCCGACAGGCTCGGGGCGCTGCTCGGATGGACTCGGTTGAGCACCAAGCCGGCCAACGGCATCTGGTCACTGGACAACCGGTCCACGAAGTAGGAGGCCTCTCGAAGCGCATCCGGCTCGGGGGTGGCCACCACCAGGAACGCGGTACCGGGTTGACGCAACAGGTCATAGGTCGCCTGGGCGCGTTGCCGGAAACTGCCGAACATCGTGTCCAGAGCGCCGACGAAGTGCGACACGTCCCTGAGTAGTTGGCCACCGAGGATCTTGGCGATGATCCGGCCGAAGATGGCCAGACCGGCACCGACGACCTTGAGATAAGCCCGACCGCCGGCGCGGGCCGGCGCGGACAGCAACCGGATCATGGTTCCGTCGAGAAAGCGGCTCATCCGGTGCGGAGCGTCCAGGAAATCCAGGGCCGAGCGGGACGGTGGAGTGTCAACGATGATGAGATCCCACCTGCCGCTCTCACGGAGCTGGCCCAGTTTCTCCATCGCCATGTACTCCTGCGTACCGGCGAATGAGGACGAAAGTGCCTGGTAGAAGGGGTTTTCCAGGATCTGTCGAGCACGCGCCGGTTCGGAATGCGCCTCGACGATCTCGTCGAAGGTGCGCTTCATGTCCAGCATCATCGCCTGCAGTCGACCGCCGCTGGCGCCGGTGAATTCCGCCGCCGCGGCTACGTCGCGCGGAGTGTTGTCGAGCTGCCTCAGTCCTAGCGATTGAGCCAGGCGCCGCGCCGGGTCGATGGTCATCACCACGACCTGACGGCCGGTCTCCGCCGCGGCCAGAGCAAGGGCGGCCGAGGTGGTGGTCTTGCCGACGCCGCCGGCTCCACAGCACACGATGATCCGGGTTCTGGGATCGGTGAGAACGCTCGCCAGGTCGAGTGCCGGCGACGCCCCGGCCGTACCCGCCGTACGGGCCGTGCCCGTCGTACGGGCGGTACCCGTCGTGCGGGCGGTACCCGTCGTACGGGCGGTACCAGTCCTACCGGCGCTCATCGGACACCGGCCTGGGTGAGCTGGTCGGCCAACTCGTAGAGCGACCCGGTGTCGATGCGTCCGGTCAGTTTGGGAAGTTCGTAGGTCAACCGGCCCAACTCCTCGAGCCTGGCCCGGCAGGCGAGCTGGGCCCGCCAGCCCTGGGCGTGTTCCGCGGCCTCGAGCAGCAGCGGGCCAGCCAGCGACTCGCCGTCGAGCCCGGCCTCTTTCAGGCTGGCCGCGATCGTCGCGGAGTCGAGTCGGCCGCCGGCCGCTCGGGCCAT
>JACCUM010000178.1 GCA_013811805.1 Geodermatophilaceae bacterium
TAGGGGTTCAGCATGGGCCAGACCTTACGGTCCCTCGCCGGGTCGCGATCATGCTGCTGGAGCCAACCGGGTCAGCCCGTTGATCACCCGGTCCACGGTGTCCCCGCCGCGCTCGTCGGTGAGATTGGCCAGCAACTTCAGGACGAACTTCATCAGCAGTGGGCGCGGCAGTCCCTTGGTGGTGCACAGCCGCATGACCTCGGGGTGCCCGATCAGCTTCACGAAGATGTTGCCGAGCCGGTAGTAGCCGCCGTAGGCGCCCTTGAGTGAGTCCACGTACGAGCGCAGCGCCTGCTCACGGTGCGGGCCGGACGGGCGAGCCAATGCCTGTACGGCGTGTTCGGCGGCCAGCTTGCCGGTCTCCATGGCGTAGGCGATGCCCTCACCGTTGAACGGGTTGATCGCCCCGGCGGCGTCACCGACCAACATCAGGCCGCGGGTGTACTGCGGCGTCCGGTTGAAGCCCATCGGAAGTCCGGCGCCGCGCGCCGGGCCGGTTGCGGTCTGTTCGATCAGCGTCCACTCGGCCGGGACGTTGTCCAGCCAGCGCTTGAGCATCTCGCGGTAGTCGGTGTTTCCGTACGCGGTGGAGGAGTTCAGCACACCGAGGCCGACATTGACGGTGCCGTCGCCCATGCCGAAGATCCAGCCGTACCCGGGCAGCAGTCGTTCGCCGTCGCGCAGTTCCAGCCAGGACTCGATGTACTCGTCGTTGGTCCGCGGGGAAGTGAAGTACCGGCGTACGGCCACGCCCATCGGCCGGTCGCTACGTCGGGTCAGTCCCAGCGACTTGCTGACCGTCCCGCTCATTCCGCCGGCATCGATGACTAGTGGCGCGCGGTAGGTGACCGGACTGCCGCCCTCGGCGCGTCCCTCGACGCCGACGACGCGGCCGGCCCGATCCAAGATCGGTCCGTCGACGCGGGTTCCCTCGACCAGCTGTGCGCCGGCCTTCTGGGCATGGCGAGCGAGCATCTCGTCGAAGTCGAGGCGGGGCCGAACCAGTCCGTAGTTGGGGTAGCTGGCCAGCTCCGGCCAGTCCATCTCCAGGCGATGTCCGCCGCCGTAGACCCGCAGGCCCCGGTGCCGGATCCACCCGGCCCCGGGACCGGTGTCGATGCCCATGTCGATCAGCGGCTTGACGCCGCGCGGGGTGAAGCCGTCACCGCAGACCTTGTCGCGCGGGAAGCTGGCCTTCTCGACCAGCAGGACGTCCAGACCTGATTGGGCCAGCCAGTACGCCGTCGCCGAGCCACCCGGGCCTGCGCCGACGACGATCACGTCGGCCTCGGCGGTGGGAGCGGTTTGGGTGGGAGCGGTGTGGACGGTGGACGCGGAATCGACCGTGATGGAGGGGCCAGTAGTGGTCACTGCCGACCTCCTCGCGCTGCCTGCCCGGTGTCAGGACCGCCGACCACTCACCGGGTGCTTGTGAAGACTTTCACGAAGTACGGCGCCAAGTCTAAGCCCCCGGACTACACAATGCCGACCGGGCCGCAGTGCCGACTCACCCGAGCGGGGAAGGCGTGGGGGGAAACGGGGTAGGCGGTCCTCCCGGTCCTGGCGCGGGCGCTGGTCCGGGACCTGGATCCGGTGCTGGATCGGGGACAGGTACCGGCCCGGGACCTGGATCCGGGGTCGGACCGGGGCGGGGCGGGGACGGGTCACCGGGAACCGGGGCCGGGTGCGGCGACGGCGTGGTGGGCTCGGGTGGGTTCGGGGGGAACGGTGGGACCGACATGGCACCAGTCTCGACCCTCCGTCGCCGTACGACCAGCCACACAGCGTTCACACCACTTTGCGTAGAGGGCACGGCCTGTATCAGAATCCGGTACAGGAGCATCGACGCACCGACCGCCGCCCATATCCACGACGACCTACCCGGCGAGGTCGGCCGGTGGTGATCGACTTCGAGTCTTTGATCACAACCAGTCCGCCCGGGCAGATCAGAGGGGGTGTCGCAGTTGATCCCGCGCTGGCTGCCGACGTCGCTCAGAACTCCGCTGAGTTCTACGTCAACGTCCACACCGTGCCGTCCCTGGCGGCGCGATCCGTGGTCAACTCCACGGCTAGCTGCTTGCGACTAGCTGCGCGTCGCCCGGTGTAGCGCAACGATGCCGAAGGTGAGGTTGCGCCAGCCGACGTCGACCCAGCCGGCCGCACCGATCCTATCGGCCAGCATGCGCTGATCGGGCCAGGCTCGGATCGACTCGGCCAGATAGCGGTAGGCCTCCGGGTTGCTCGAGACACGGTCGGCTATCCACGGGAGGGGGCGCAACAGGTACTCGCTGTAGATTCGGTCGAACCAGCTCCAGACCGGCCGAGAGAATTCGCAGACCACCAGGCGCCCATCGTGCCTGGTCACCCGGGCGAATTCGGCGAGGGCGGCGTCGACATCGGAGACATTGCGCAGCCCGAAACTGATCGTGACCGCGTCGAAGCTTTCGTCGGTGAAGGGCAGAGCAAGGGCGTCGGCAGCGACCTTGGGTACGTCGCGGCTCGCGCCGGCGCTCAGCATGCCCACCGAGAAGTCGCTGGCCACGGCAAAGGCACCGCATGCCGTCAACGGCACCGTCGATACGGCCGTACCGGCCGCGACGTCGAGGACTTTGTCCCCCGTACCGGCTCCGAGCGCGGCCGTCGTGGCCCGGCGCCAGCCCCGGTCCTGACCGACGGACATCAGCGTGTTCGTGAGGTCGTACCGCCCCGCGACCGCATCGAACATCGCGGCGACATCGGCCGGGGCCTTGTCCAGACCCGCCCGCGAGCCCCGGTCACGTCTGGCCGTCACCGTCGCGACGCTACAACCCCGAACTCGCGGGTATTCGGTGGGCGAGGCGGGCCGGACGACGCGGTGCGGCGGGCAACCTACGCTGTGGAGATGAGCGTGGCCGAGCAACTGGACAGCCGCGGTGCGGATCCGCGCCCGGCCACGCCCCATCAGCTGCGCACTCGCTCTGTCGTCAGGTCAGACCGGCTGATCGATCTGCTGCCCCGCGAGCAAGCGGTCGCCTGGGTCAAGGACGACGAGGGGCTGATCGGGTGGGGCGAGCTGGGCCGGCTCGAAGTCAAGGGTCCGGACACCTTTGTGCAGGCCTCTCGCTGGTGGCGCGAGCAACTGGCCGAGATCGCGGTGACCGACGAGGTCGGCCTGCCTGGTACGGGTGCGGTGCTGTTCGTCAGCGCGGCTTTCGACATCCGAACCGGTGCATCGGTTTTCGTCATCCCCCGCGTTGTTCTCGGCCGCTCGGGGACGCGCACATGGTTGACCGCGCTCAACGACGAGCAGCCGCAGCTGAATATCGACGAGATCACCGGGCCCGGTGCGGTCCGGTACGCCGATGGGGCTCAGAGCGCGGCGGCCTGGGTTTCGTCGGTCGCCGAAGCGGTGGACCGGCTCCGCGCCGGCGATCTGGGCAAGGTGGTCCTGGCCCGGGACCTGATGGCCAGCACCGCGCAGCCCGTTGACGCGCGATACCTGTTGCGGCGCTTGGCCGATCGATGGACCGAATGCTGGACCTATGGGCTCGATGGACTGGTCGGAGCGACACCGGAGTTGCTGCTGCGTCGTACCGGTTCGCGGGTCACCTCACGCGTGCTGGCCGGGACCGCGGCCCGTGCCGGCCAAGGGCAGGACGAGGCGGTGGGCCGAGAGCTGCTGGCCTCGGCCAAGAACCAGGACGAGCACCGGTACGCCATCGCGTCACTGGCCGAGACGTTGGCCCCGTTCTGCTCCTCCCTCGACGTACCAGCCGCCCCGCACCTGCACACGCTGCCGACACTGATGCATCTGGCCAGCGACGTACAGGGCGAGCTCGCCGGAGACCCGGACCTGCTCAGCATCATCGACGCCATCCACCCGACGGCCGCCGTCTGCGGCACGCCGCGGGACGTCGCGATCGATCTGATCGCCGAGTTGGAAGGCATGGACCGGGGGCGCTACGCCGGCCCGGTCGGTTGGCTGGACACCGCCGGGAACGGCGAATTCGGCGTGGCGCTGCGCTGCGCCCAGATCGAGGACCGGGCCCTGCGACTGTTCGCCGGCTGCGGGATCATGGCCGATTCCGTGCCGGAGGCTGAGCTCGCCGAGGCGCAGGTCAAACTGCTGGCCATTCGCGACGCCTTGGAGAGCTGAGGCCACCTTGAGCGCGGTGGCGGTCGGGGCCCGGCACCGCCGTACGCGCTCGGCTCCACGTGTGCTGGCTGCCAGCACGTCGGGCATCTTCGTCGAGTCCTTTGACTGGTCGCTGTATGCGCTGATGGCACCCTTTCTGGCCGATCAGATGTTCCCGGGCTCGAGTCCGGTGGCCCGACTGCTCGGCGCCTACGTCGTCTTCGCCGCCGGCTTTCTGGCGCGTCCGTTCGGCAGTTTTCTCATGGGCCGGGTGACCGATGTCCGCGGCCGCCGCGCAGGACTGACCTACTCGGTGTCGTTGATGGCGCTCGGGGCACTGCTCATCGCCGTCGCGCCGAGTTCGTCTGTGATCGGTTGGGGCGCAGCGGTTCTGATTGTCATCGCTCGGCTCGTACAAGGGATTGCCATGGGTGGTGAGGTCGCCACTGCGGCCACCTACGTCGTCGAGTCAGCGCCGGAGAGCAAGAGATATCGCTTCGGAGCCTTCACCTACGCCGGGGACGCGCTCGGGGCGCTCGGGGCCACGGTCGTGCTGGCGGTTCTGCTGTCCACGATGGGCGCTGACGCGGTCAGGGACGGTGGTTGGCGGATTGCCTTTTTTATGGCAGCCGCACTGGGCTTGGTCGCCTTGTGGATCCGGCGTGGAGCCCCGGAGTCCACTGTGTTCGTGGCCTCCCAGGCGGTCGAGGTCAAGACGCCCGTTTGGCCGATGGTCCGCGAGCACGTGCCGCGGATGGTCCTGGTCTTCGCCCTGACGATCGGCTCGACGATGGGGGTCTACTTCGGCAGCATCTATCTTCCGCAGTTCGCCGCGCACACCGGCCAGATCTCCGAGGAAGCCGCGGCGGCCCAGCACACGGTGGCCCTTGGGGTGCTTCTGTTGGCGATGATCGCCTCCGGATTTCTCGCCGATCGATACGGGCCGCTGGCCCTGATCCGGCTCGGATTCACCGCCGCGGCAACGCTGGCCGTGCCGCTGATGCTGGGTCTGGCATCCGGACTGCTGCCCTACTTTGTCGCGGCGTCGCTGTTCACCCTCTGCATCGGCCTGCAGCTCGGCGTTACGCCGGTGACCGGCGCGCGGCTCTTTCCGGTGCCGATTCGCGCGGTCGCGTTGGGCATTCCAGCGGCTCTGGCGATCGCCTTGTTCGGTGGCACGTTCCCATTTCTAGCCGAATGGTTCGTCGACCTCGGCAATCTGCAATGGGTTCCTGCCTATGCCGGTCTCGGGCTCGCCATTTCGGCCCTCGGCTCGTGGCTCGTCACAGAGAAGCTCCTCTACTCCGTCGACCATATGGGTGGTCGCGGTCAGTCCGATCCGTCAGTCGTCGGCTCGGCTGGCTAGTGGGGCGCGCTTCGCTGCTCGGCCGGCGGTTCTGATGCCAGCATTTCGGAGCCTTTCAGTGAAACATCTTGCCCCGCAGCTAATCTGACGCTAGACTCGAACACATGTTCGAGGACGAGTTCACCGGCGACTGGGTCCACGCCGACGGGGAATGGCACCCCGAGATCTACGACCCGATCGATCTCGACCCGGCCGAGCTGGTCTGCGGCGCGACCGTGCCGATCCCGTCCTGCCCCACCGGAGCCGGGCTGGCGATCATGCTCGCCGGCTTCGACAACGTCCAAGTCCCCGACGCCGGGGTGCTCGACCGGATCGTCGGCTTCGAACGCCTCGCCGCCTGGGCCGCAGCCGGGCAGGCCCGGGCCCTGGCCGAACTCACCACCCGGCGCACCGCGCATGATGTGAACGAACTGCCCTACGCCGTGGAAGAGGTCGCCCTGGCGTTGTCCTGCTCGAGGATCGCTGCCGGGAGCAAGGTCGCCCTTGCCATCGACTTGGCCGGGCGGCTGCCCGCGACCTTGTTGGCGTGGGAGCAGGGCCGGATCTGCGCCGCCCGGGCCCGGGTCCTCTCCGAAGGAACCCAACGCCTGAGTGCCGAGGATGCCGCGTTCGTCGAAGACCAACTCCTTATTCAGGCGCAGACCCTGAGCCCGGCCCGGCTGAAAGTGAAAGTCAGCGCGCTGGCCGACTCGCTGGACCCCCGCGAGATCGAAGACCGCCACATCGACGCAGCCGCTGGTCGCCGGGTGATCAAAGAACCTCGCGAGGACGGCATGGCCTGCCTGTGGGCGCTGCTGCCAGCCGACCAGGCCGCCACCGTGTGGGCCGCGGTCACCGCCCGCGCCGAAGCCGACCACGATCCCGATGATCCGCGGACCGCCGACCAGCGCCGCGCCGACGCGCTGACTGACCTGGCCACCCGCTACCTGAGCGGGGCAACCAACATCGACCCCGTCACCGGCGAAACCGGGACCCCACCCCGCGTGCCGGCCTGGGCGCAGATCCAGGTGAAACTCGACGCCGGACTCCTGCTCGGCACCAGCACCGAACCCGCCATGCTGCGCGGGCACGGGCCGATCCCGGCCAGCATGGCCATCCGCATCGCCGCCGACGCCGAGTGGCAACGCATCGTCTACGACCCCACCACCGGGGCGCTCCTGGACGTCGGGACCACCCGGCACGACCCGCCACCGGCACTACGCGAGTTCGTCCTCGCCCGCGACCAGACCTGCACCTGGGCCAACTGTGCCCAACCGCGCGTCGACCTCGACCACGTCATCCCCTACCCCGACGGGCCCACCGCCGAGCACAACCTCGACGCGAAATGCCGACACCACCACCGCACCAAACAACGCTGGAACTTCCAAACCGAACGCAACCCCGACGGAAGCAGCATCATCACCACCCCCACCGGACACAGCTACACCAGCCCCGCCCGAGACCACCGACCACCACCACGAAAACCTCTGCCCGACAGGCAGACTCACGCCCCCAGCGGAGACGACGACCAGCCACCGTTCTGAACCGCGCTACCGCGCGGCCGTTCAGAAGACCAGACCGTGCCGCTGCAACAGCGGGAACGTCGCCTCCATGTCCGCGTCGTAGTGGTACGGCGCGGCCAACTCATCCATTGCTCGGGGGTTTGCGGCTCGGTCAGCTGAGCCATGGCACGGAACAGTTGCTCCAACCCGGCCGGAGAGATGAGCTCGAGGCAGGTGGCCGGTTCGTCGCCGGCGTTCCAGAATGTGTGCCACTGGCCGCGCGGCTTGAAGAGCAGGTCGCCGGGCTCGGCGATAATCTCCTTCCCTTCCAGAATCGCTCCGATCCGACCGGTAAGGACGAAGGTGTATTCGTCCTCGTCGTGGTGGCGGTGCATCGGCGCAGCCAGCGACCTCGGTGCGAGGTGTTCTTCATCCACTACGAACCGCGCCTGCGCGACAACGAGCACCGCATCCAGGTCGTGAAACCGCTACGCGGTGGCCCCGCCCTGCCCAGCCCGGACCCGACGCAGCAGGTCGGCGTCCTTTCGCTGGTCCGTCCGTACGACGACGACGCGCGGTCCGCCGCGGGAGAGAGCAGCGCCTAGCTGCTCGGTCCGGGTGACCTCCTCGGCCTCCCACCCCAACGACCGGGCCACGTCGACCAGATCGAGCTGATGCGGAGTGCCGAAGACCCGGTCGTAGTCCTGCTCGTATTCCGGCCTCCCCGGTTCGAGCTGCGCGAAGATCCCGCCACCCCGGTTGTCCACCACCACCAGTATCAGATCCGGCAGCGGTTCCCCTGCCGGTCTCGCCAACCCGCCGAGGTCATGCAGGAACGTCAGATCCCCGATCAACGCGAACGTGGGCCGGTCCGGGTCGGAAAGGGCGATGCCTACCGCGGTCGAGATCGAGCCGTCGATGCCGGCCACTCCACGATTTGCCAGCATCTGTACGCCGTCCCGCGGCCGCGCGTAGCGGTCCACGTCCCGGATCGGGTTCGAGGAACCGAGGAAGAGCCGGGCGCCGGTCGGTAGCCGACAGACCAGGTCCCTGGCCACCTTCGCGCCACCGAGGTAGGCCTCGTCGACGATCCGGTCCTGGTACTCCAACAAGGCCTCGGCGACCGCGGCGAAAGCCTCGATCAGCGCTGCACCGGCGTCGCGACCCGACTCGGGCCCGTCGGCCGGGAATCGGCTGCGCAGCCTATCGATTGACTCACCCACGTCGGGCCACTGCGGACCGAAGGCGTACCGCTCGACCCGTACGTCATCCCGGCTCAGCAGCCGTTGCACTGCCCGACTCAGCGTCGGCCGTCCGACGACGATGACGCGCTGCGGTAGGTGCTTGGCCAGGAACTCGTCCGACTCGAGCAGCCCGAGGTACGCGGGTACGGCACTCGCACCGGCATTTCCGGTCGGCTCGGCCAGGATCGGCCATCCTCGGCGCTGGGCCAGGTCGACCGCGATCCGGCTGACCTCCGCGGTCGTGTCTCCAAGCAGCAGCCAGGTCGGCATCCGGTGGTCTTCGTCGACGTCCGGTACGTCGGCGGCGCGGCTGGGCACGGTGCCGCGCGATGATTCCGGCACGAGCCAAAGATTCGAGCCAGGCCGGCCGTCGAGCGATTCCGGCCAGGGATCGTCGGGCACCGACCGGTCGCCGGACTCCGGCAGACCAGGGAGCAGCGGGGCGCGTAGCGCGACATTCAGATGCACTGCGCCGGGACGACCATCGGCAAGTCCCTTGGCCTGGGCCAATGCGCGGCACACCAGACCGCGCCACCGGTCATTGGTTCCTAATCCGCGCTCCGGGGCGGCGACGTCGGCGAAGAACCGAACGGCCTCGCCGTACAGCCTGACCTGGTCGATCGCCTGATTTGCCCCGGTCCCCCGCATCTCCTGCGGCCGGTCCGCGGTCAGGGCGACCAGCGGTAGGCCGGAGTAGGAGGCCTCGAGCACCGCGGCGTGCAGATGCGCGGTCGCTGTCCCCGACGTCGTGAGCACCGGCACCGGCCGGCCGGAGCCCTTGGCCAGACCGAGTGCCAGGAACCCCGCACTTCGCTCGTCGGTGCGTACGTGCAGCTGTAGCCGACCTTCGCGTTCAGCGGCGGCCAGCGCCAGAGCGACCGGCGCGGAGCGAGAGCCGGGCGCCAGCACCGCGTGTTCCACCCCGCCCCGGACCAGTTCGTCGACCAGTACCTGGGCGAACGCAGTCGATGGATTCACGCCATGAGTTCCGCAGTGCGGGTCGACCCACTGATCTGGCTGAGCCGGTCATACCAACGCCGTGTCGTCGCCTCGTCGGCCGTGACGTCCGCCCGAAGGTCCGGATCGACCGTTCGTACCGGCAGGAAACCATCGACGGGCAGCAGCGGGTCGGAGCAGACATCGCCGTCGAGCAGGGCCAGCGTGGCCAGTCCGCAGGCATACGGCAGCTCGGGCAGCGCCGCGGCCAGCGCCACACCGGCGGCGAGGCCCACCGATGTCTCCAGCGCCGAGGACACCACCACCGGTAGCCCACAGCTCTCGGCAACGGTGAGGGCCCGGCGGACCCCGCCGAGCGGTTGGACCTTGAGGACAGCGATATCGGCCGCCTCGGCAAGGGCCACCCGCAACGGGTCGTCGGCGCGTCGGATCGACTCGTCGGCTGCGATCAGAACCCTGACCCGGCGGCGCACGGCGACCAATTCCTCGAGCGAGGCACACGGCTGCTCCGCGTACTCCAGCCCGCCCGCTGCGCGATCGAGATCGGTGATCGCCAGTACCGCCTGATCGACCGACCAGGCCGCGTTCGCATCGATCCGTATCGCCCCGCCGGGACCCAGGGCATCGCGTACCGCAGCCACCCGCTGCACATCCTCGGCATGGGACTGGCCGGGCTCGGCCACTTTGACCTTGGCGGTACGGCAACCTGAGTCGCGCACGATCTGCTGCGCCAGCTCGGGGTCATCCGCGGGGACGATGCAGTTCACCGGGATCCGATCGCGCACGGGCTCCGGCCAGTCGCCGGCCGCAGCCTCCAGGGCCGCGGGCCACCAGCGTCGAGCTTCGGCGATCTCGTAATCCCAGAACGGCGAGAACTCGCCCCAGCCGGCGCTGCCGCGGATCAGCAGCCCCTCGCGGACCATAATCCCTCGGAAGCGGGTCCGCATCGGTAATGAATAGACCAGCACCTCGGTCACACCGAGCGGTGACATGGCTGAGCTCACCGCGGGTTGTGCCACGCGGGCTAGATTAGTCGCCGATGGCCCGCCCCCTGACGGTTGTGCAGGCCCAGCCCGTCAGTGCTGTCTCGGTGGCTCTGCGGAATGCACTTGCCGGATCCGCCACGATTTGCGTGCTTCCGAACTCACCCTCCCCGACCGGGGACTGGCACTCGACCCTGCATCTGGAGCAGCCCGTACCGCCCGAAATCGCCGCAGTGGTCGCCACATCCGGCTCGACCGGTGCGCCGCGTGCGGTGCTGCTCACTGCCGGCTCGCTGCTGGCCAGCGCCCATGCCGCGATGCGCCGGCTGGACGGCCCGGGCGCCTGGGTGCTCGCGCTGCCGCCCTCCTCGATCGGTGGTCTCCAGGTCCTCATCCGCAACGCGATGACCGGACTCGATCCGGTGAGCCTCGACCTGACAGCAGGGTTCCGCGTCGAGGACTTCAGCTCGGCGGCCGCAGCTCTGCCCAGCGGCTACCCGCACTACACCTCGCTCGTGCCGACCCAACTGCGTCGAATCGTTGACGCCGGCGGGGCGCCCCTGGACGCCCTGGCCGCCTTTGACGCCGTTCTCGTGGGGGGCGGCGCACTCGACGCAGGCTTGAGAGCCACGGCAGAGCTGGCCGGCGCCCGCGTCGTCTCGACGTACGGCATGACCGAAACGTCGGGTGGCTGCGTGTACGACGGGATCCCGCTCGACGGCGTCCACGTCCGGGCCCTGCCGACCGGGCTGCGGATCGGCGGGGACGTGGTAGCCCTGGGCTATCACGGGGAGCCCGACCTGACTCGGGCCAGTTTCGTCGACGACTGGTTCCTGACTCAGGACGCCGGTCAGGTCGACGACAACGGTGTGCTGACGGTGTCCGGGCGGATCGACGATGTGATCATCAGCGGCGGGGTCAATGTGGCCGCCGGCGCGGTCGAGGAAGCGTTGCTGAGCCGTGCCGACATCGCCGAGGCTGCAGTTCTCGGCCGACCGGATCCGGAGTGGGGTCAGGCCGTTGTCGCCCTCGTCGTACCGGTGGCCGGCGCGTCCCCGGACGTCGCGGAGGTCCGCAGCTATGTGACCGCCCGGCTGGGTCGTGCCGCGACCCCGCGGGACCTGATCGTGGTGCCGGCACTCCCGCGCCTGCACTCGGGCAAACTCGACCGCGTGGCAGCCCAACTCGCCATTTCCGCCGGGCCGAGGGAGCCACGATGACCAGCGCCGGTGACTGGGTGGCCGGTGCTCGACCGCGAACGCTGCCGGCTGCCGTCGCGCCGGTCCTGGTCGGGACTGGGGCCGCGGCCGGAGCTGGCGCCTTCGATGCGGGTCGGGCGTTGCTGGCGCTTGTCGTCGCGCTGTCCCTGCAGGTCGCGGTGAACTACGCCAACGACTACTCCGACGGCGTACGCGGCACCGACTCCGATCGGGTCGGCCCGACCCGGCTCGTCGCATCGCGGCTGGCGACCGCGACGGCGGTACGTACCGCCGCCGTCATCTGCTTCGGTATCGCCGCTGTCGCCGGGCTCGCCCTCGCCGCAATGACCTCCTGGTGGCTGCTCGCGGTCGGTGCCGTCGCAATCGCCGCCGCATGGTTCTACACCGGAGGCGCCAAGCCGTACGGCTACCGCGCGCTCGGCGAGGTCTCGGTGTTCGTGTTCTTCGGCGTCGTGGCCGTCGTCGGAACCGCCTACGTGCAGGCCGAGCAGATCCTGCCACAAGCGGTCGTCGCCTCGGTGCCCGTCGGGCTACTGGCCTGCGCGCTGCTCGTGGTCAACAACCTTCGCGACATCGACAGTGACGCCGGATCGGGCAAGCGCACGCTTGCAGTCGTCCTCGGCGAGCGCCGTACGAGATGGCTGTATGCCGGCGTGTTCGTGCTCAGTTTCGTCGTGGTCGCGGGATTGGCGCTGTTCTCCCGACCGTTCGCCGCTCTGGGGCTGGCCGCAGCGATCCTTGCCCTTCCGCCGGTGGGTGCGGTGCTCGGGGGGGCGCGGGGCGCAGACCTGCTCCCGGCGTTGCGCGCAACCGGGCTGATCCAGCTACTGCTGGGCGTCCTGCTCGCGATCGGGCTTGCCATCTGAGCCACCATCGGACGTGCCCTGTAGCCGGTCGCGCAGCCTCGCGCGAGCCGCACGGCGCTCGACAACGGCCGCCGCCAGGTCCTCGCGCTGCTTGCCCAACAGGAAGTAAGCGGCGGGCATCGAGAGCAACAGAGCGAATAGGATCCCGGGGAAGCTGCCCAGGTCAAATGCCCAGAGCAGGGCCAGCAGAACCGCGAAGATGGCGATCCGGCCGAGCGTGTACGCGGCAACCGCCCTAAGCATGTCGGTCTTCCCACCGGCTGGACAGGACCACCGTCGTCCGGGTACGGGCCACCCCGCGGATCCGGCTGATCGCGGCGACGACGCGCTCCAGGGCCGCGATGTCCTCGACCCGGACCCGGAGCAGGAACGCCTCTTCGCCGGCGACGTAGAAGCAATCGGTGATCTCCGGCATCCTCCGCAGCGATTCGACCAGATCCTCGTCGGCCTCGACATCGGATTCGAAGACTCCGACGAGGGCGGTGACAGCCTCACCGACGGCCGCCCGGTCGACTGCGGCGTGGTAGCCCAGGATCACTCCGCCCGCCTCGAGCTTGGACACCCGCTCGTGCACCGAGGGTGCAGACAGTCCGACCGTACGCGCGAGTTCGGCGTACGAGGCGCGGCCGTTGGCGCGCAGCAACGAGACGATCTGACGGTCCACAGCGTCCACGGTCGCGCCTCCTGGTCGTTGTTTCTGAACTGCGACGGGTATCGTCGGTCACTCTCAGGAGGTGAGCCGGATGTATGTCCTCATTGGCATGGTGCTGATCGGTGCGCTGTTGTTCGCCCTGTGGCGGATGAGTGGCACCACCCGTTCGGCGTCAGGCGGGCGTACGGCCGGTACGGGACGACCCACCACCCCTCCAGCCCGCAAGCCCATCCGTCGTGAGCCCCTCCCGCCCGACGATAACCCCGACTTCCTCCGCGAGCTCGATCGCCGAGCCCGGCGAGAGGAAGATCCGCCGGCCTGAGCGAGGTCTCGCCGGGCATCGGCGCCCTTCGTCGTCAGTTGATCCCGGCGTAGGAGTGCAAGCCGCTGCTGACCAGGTTGACGTAGAGCAAGTTGAACAGCATGACCACCAGCCCACCCACGTTGATCCACGCCGCCGCGCTGCCCTTCCAGCCGGCAGTCGCCCGGGCATGGAGATAGGCGGCGTAGACGATCCAGGCGATGAAGGCCCAGGTCTCCTTCGGATCCCAGCCCCAGAACCGGCCCCAGGCGCTTTCAGCCCACACCGCACCGGCGATCACCGCGAAGGTGAAAACCGGGAAACCGAAGACCACCAGTCGGTGTGCGGCCCGGTCCAGTGTCTCGGCGTTCGGCAGTCGGTGCGCGACCCGAGAACTCACCTCGGCCGACGAGCCCCCTGCTTCCTCGAAGCGGGAGCGGACGAGGAACAGCCCGGAGACGATCCCGCTGGTGAGGAATGCGCCGAACCCGATACTGACCGTGGTCACGTGCACGACCAGCCAACCGGAGCGTAGCGCCGCGACCAGCGGACCCGACTCCGCGTAGAGGAACAACCCGGTCAACACCATGCCGACGCTGACCGGAAGGGTGACGAAGAGCCCGATCCCGCGCAGCCGCGGCGTGCGGATCACCAGGTAGAGGAATCCGGCCACGCCGACAAAAGTCACCGCCGTGGCGAGCTCGAACATGTTGCCCAGCGGGATCCGCTGCGCCGCCAGTCCGCGGAGCAGCAGGATGGTGCCGTGCAGGACCCAGCCGAGCAGGGTGATGCCGATGGCGACCATGCCGGCGCGCGCCGAGAACCCCGTACGGGCCTGCGGGAACTCGGAGCCCTCGGTGGCGACCAACACCTTGCGTTGAGCTGAGGAGGCGAAAGCCAGCTCTGCGGCGAACGCGATCGTCGCGAGGCTGTAGGCCAGGATCGTCAGCGTGAACAGCGTGTCGGCCAGACCGGCCAAGTTCGCCGCGTCGGACATCAGTGCTCCCTTCGGTCAGTCGGCCAAGCCGCGGCCAGAGCGGTGCGGATCCCGGTGACGACGCGCGCGAACTCGGCCGGCTCGGCGCTGCCACCCTGCGCCAGACCACCGATCTCCAGCACCCTATCCCCGGGTCGTACGAAGACCCGGCGGCGGCGTACGAGCAGCGTGGTCAGCAGCCCGGCCAACATTGCCAGAGCGCTGATCAGGACGGCTAGCTGGCTGGGATCCCGGCTCACCTGCAGGGCGGCGAACTCCTTGAATCCGGTGAAGGTGATGCTCGTGCCGTCCGGCAGGTCGAGGGAGTCCCCCGGCCGTAGGTTGGCCGCTCCCACGCGTTCGAGTTGACCCCGCCCGATCCGCCCCTGATCGAGGGTGAAGACGTTCTGGGGGATGCCGCTGTCCAGCCCCACCGAACCGGCGTAGACCACGATGGCGACCGCGGGATCCAGCGGCCTGGGGTCCACCGAGGTGAGCAGGCCGCCGCCCACATCTGCAGCGGTGGGCAGGAAGACCCCCTCGACGGCCAACTGGTCTCGACCGGCGCCGAGGTCGGGCAGTTTCAACACACCCTCGGAGAGCATCGTCCCGGAATCCGTGGGCAGGAACGGAGCCGACAAGTCGGTGAGCTCCGTCCCGTCCGGCAGGCGCACGGAGAAGATCGGGGCGAACCCGCGCCCGGTGAGGTACAGCCGCGTTCCGTCCACCCGCAGGGGTGAATTGATGCCGATCGTGGCCTGCTCGTCCGGGCCGCCGAGAGTGCGGTTGTAGGTGATGTCCCCGGTGAAACTCGCCGGAGTGAGGTCGGGTTCGTACCGGGCCTGGAAGTCCTCCAGGTCCACGCACAGCGGGCTCAGGTCGGCACCGTCGATCAGTGGTCCGGCGGAGTAGGTGTCGTACTGCTGAAAGGTGTTGCAGAATCCCTGCCCCTCCTGGACCAGCACGCTCCCCTCGTAACCCCAGAGCTTGCCGACGGCCAGGCTGATCAGCAGGGCGAGCAGGGCCAGGTGGAACACGATGTTGCCGGTCTCCTTGAACAACCCCTTCTCGGCCGAGATCGCGCCGTCCTTGCGCAGCACTCGGTAGCGAGCCACCCGCAGTTCCTCCTCCGCGACGTCGAGGGCCTGCTCGGCGCCGAGGTCGGTCGACAGATCGGCGTGTCGGGGCAGCCGAGACAACCGGCTCGGTGCCCGAGGAGGTGCGGCTCGCAGCGACCGGACGTGCCCCAGCGTGCGCGGAACCAGACACCCGATCAGCGACAGGAAGAGCAGCAGGTAGATGGCCGCGAACCAGGGTGCGGCGAAGACGTCGAAGAGTCCGAACCGATCCAGGACCGGAGCCAACCGGGGGTTGTCGGCGAAGTACTGCGCGACGGCGGTCTGGGACAACGGTCGTTGCGGCAGCAGCGAGCCCGGTACGGCGGCCAGCGCGAGCAGGAACAGCAGCATCAGCGCCGTCGGCATGCTGGTCAGCCAGCGCCACCAGCCACGCGCCCCCCGTACGACTCGCGCGCGCCACGGTGGTCGACCGGGTTGCGAGGCAGGGCGCGGCTCGCCCTCCTCGGCGTCATCAAGAGCGAGGTAGGGCGCGGCTGACCTCGTCGTCATTGCTGGCCCGCCTCGCGAGACGGTCGGTCCGCTCGATCCGTCCGCCTCGTCCTCGCTGCGATGCTCCCTCCCTCTCGGCTCATAGAACCGATCCGTCCAGGCCGGCAGTGGCCAGCCAGGCACGCAGCCAGTTCATCGCCAGATCCCATGCCCCGGTGACCAGCAGCACTCCGATCAGGACCAGGAATCCGCCACCGACCTTCATCACGGTGCCGGCGTGCCGTCGGGCGAAGTCGCTGACCCGCAACGCCCGGCCGGCGCCGAGGGCGGTCAGCACGAATGGAATGCCCAGCCCCAGGCAGTAGGTGAAGCCGAGCAGGGCGCCCCGCCCGGCCGAGGCCTCGGTGAAGGCGAGGCCGTTGATCGCACCCAGCGTCGGCCCCAGGCACGGGGTCCAGCCCAGGCCGAAGACCACGCCGAGCAATGGAGCTCCGGCCAGTCCGGCTCGGGGCAACCGATTGAACCGCCATTGCCGGGACAGCAGCGGGATCAAGCCGAGAAAGGCGAATCCGAGCAGGATCGTGACCACACCGAGCACGATCGTGATCACCCGCTGCTGCTCGAGCAGTACCCGGCCCAGTCCGCCAAAGGCCGCGCCGAAGCTGGTGAACACCACGGTGAAGCCGAGAACGAACAGCAGTGCGCCGGCGACCATCCGCCCACGCGGCGGCGCCACCCGTACGGCGGTCGCTGTCGCTACCGGGCTGTCCTGAGCCCCCGTCGTCGTGTCCCCTTCGGCAGGGTGGGGTCCACGGCTGCCGGCCAGGCCGGCGACATACGACAGGTACCCGGGTACGAGCGGCAACACGCATGGGGAGAAGAAGCTGATCGCGCCGGCGAGCAGGCTCACCGCCATGGCCACCAGCAGCGGACCGTCGGTCACGGTGTCCTGGAACGTCTCTGCGACGTCAGCCGCCTGTACGGAGACCTCGCCAGTCACGGCGAGCAGTGCGCCGGCCCCGATCATCCCTGTGCCACCAAGGTTTCCAGGACCCGCATCAGCTCCTCCGCCTCGACCACCGAGACGTAGACCGCGGCCACCCGCCCGTCGCGGTCCAGGATGATCGTGGACGGGATGGCATTGGCCGGGTAGTCGCGGAAGGCCAAGGCGACCTCGCCCCGGGGGTCGAAGATCGACGGGAACGTCACGCCCTTGTCCTCCAAAAAGGCCTGGGCAAGCTGCCGGTCGTCTTTCACGTTGACCCCGAGGAAGCTGACGTCCTCCGCCGAGACCTCGTCGTAGACCCGTTGGAACTCAGGCGTTTCCAGCCGGCAGGGTGCGCACCACGAGCCCCAGAAGTTGATCACCACGATGTCGCCGGACAGCGCAGACGAGTCGAAGTCCGATCCGTCGAGCAGGACGCCGGAAAAGGCCGGGGCCGAAGCCCGGTCACTCTCGTCGATGACGTCGCCGTCCGGGGTCCCGGCCACGAACCGGAACTCTCCTCCGTTGCTGACGTCGACGGCATCCGCACCCGTCGTGCAGCCGGCCAGCAGCATCACCACCAGGGTCAGCAACGCTTTTCGCACGTCAGGCCCCGGGCACGGCGTCGGGATCGGTTGCGCCGGCCGGTTCGGAGTAGCAGATTCCGGCGTAGGTCGCATCGTCAAAGGTGATCGAGGTCAGACTGGCCAGCCCGCACTCGCGCCTGCGCGGGTCATGCCAGAGCGGCCGTCCCTCGAGGTAACGCCGCAGAGTCCAGATGGCCAGCTGATGGCTGACACACAGCGCCTGATGTCCCGCTGCGGCGGTCCGAGCGTCCTGGACCGCCGCAAGCATCCGCGCGGCGATGTCGGCATACGGCTCGCCCCAGGACGGCCGGAACGGGTTACGCAGGTGCCTCCAGTTGGCGGGCCGCTTCAACGCCCCGTCACCGACTCCGAAGCGGGTTCCCTCGAAGACGTTGGTCGGCTCGATCAGCCGCTCGTCGGTATGGATGCGCAGCCCGAGTCGCTCCGCGATCGGTGCGGCGGTCTCCTGGGCGCGTTGCAGCGGGCTGGAGACCAGATGGGTGATGTTGAAGTCGGCGACGTGGTCGGCAATGGTCGCGGCCATGGAGTCGCCGCTCTCGGACAGGCCGAAGCCGGTGATCCGGCCGTACAGAACGCCCTCTGGGTTGAGCACCTCGCCGTGCCGTAGGACATGAACAACGGTGCGAGTCATGCGCTTTGCGCCGCGACGGGAGCCGCTGCAGCCGCCGCGTGAGGCAGTGCGTCCAGAATCTGGTTCACCGCGGCATCATCCAAGGCACCGGAGACGAACCATGCTTCGAAGGCCGACGGCGGTAGATAGACGCCGCGAGCCAGCATCTCGTGGAAGAACGCCGCGTAGGCCGCCGTGTCCTGCGCCCGGGCATCGTCGTAGTTGCGCACCTCCCGGCCGTGATCGGCGAAGAAGATCGAGAACAGGTTTCCGGCTGCATTGAGCCGGTGCCCCACCCCGGCCTGGAACAACGCCGCCTGCGCAGCACCTCGGATCGTGGTCGACACCTCGTCCAGCCGCCGGTAGAGCGCCTCGTCGCACAGCCGGAGCGTGGTCAGACCGGCCGCGACCGACACCGGGTTCCCGGACAGCGTCCCGGCTTGGTAGACCGGACCGATCGGGGCCAGGGCGGCCATGACGTCGCGGCGACCACCGAAGGCAGCCGCCGGCATTCCGCCGCCCATGACCTTCCCGAAGGTGAACAGGTCGGCTGCCACTGGGTCCAGGCCGAACCAGCCGGAGGCCGAGACCCGGAAGCCAGTCAGCACCTCGTCGCTGATGAGTAGCGCACCGTAGGCCGAGCAGAGCCGGCGCAGCTCGGCATTGAACCCGGGATCGGGCGGCACGACTCCCATGTTGGCCGGGGCGGCCTCGGTGATCACCATGGCGATGTCGGGTCCGCGCCCGGCGAAAACCGCTTCCAGCGCCGGTACGTCGTTGTAGGGCACCACGATCGTGTCGGCTGCCTGCGCCGGCGTCACACCGGCGGAGTCCGGCAGCCCGAACGTGGCCACCCCGGAGCCGGCCGCCGCGAGCAGGGCATCGACGTGACCGTGGTAGCAGCCCGCGAACTTCACCACCAGCGGGCGCCCGGTCACCCCCCGGGCCAACCGGACCGCGCTCATCGTGGCTTCGGTGCCGGAACTGACCAGGCGGACCTGTTCCATCGGCTCGACCCGGGCGATGATCTCCTCGGCCAGCTCGACCTCGCCCTCGGTCGGAGCGCCGAAGGACAGGCCACGCCCGGCCGCCGCACGCACCGCGTCGACCACCTCGGGATGGGCGTGCCCCAGGATCGCCGGGCCCCACGAACAGACCAGGTCGACGTAGCTGCGCCCGTCGACATCAGTGAGCCGGCACCCCTTGGCGTGGGCCAGGAATCGCGGCGTGCCACCCACCGAACCGAACGCGCGGACCGGCGAATTGACTCCACCCGGGATCACCAGCTGGGCCCGGGCGAACGCGGCCTCCGAGGCCGGTGCAACCGCTGGGTGACTCATGACAACGTGCGGGCGAGTTCGTCGGCCCAGTAGGTGATCACGATGTCGGCTCCGGCCCGGCGGATTCCGGTCACGGTCTCCAGAATGGCCCGATCCCGGTCCACCCAACCACGTGCGGCAGCGGCCTCGATCATCGCGTACTCACCCGAGACCTGGTATCCGGCAACGGGTACGGTCACGGCCGCTGCAACGCGGCTGACGATGTCCAGGTACGGAAGTGCGGGTTTGACGATGATCGCATCCGCACCCTCGGCGAGGTCCTGAGCGACCTCACGCAGTGCTTCGTCGCTGTTGGCCGGATCCATCTGGTAGCCCGCCCGATCCCCGAACTGCGGTGCGCCTTCGGCGGCGTCGCGGAACGGGCCATAGAAGGCCGAGGCGTATTTGGCGGCGTAGGCCAGCACCGGCAGATCAACCCGCCCGCCGGCGTCCAGCGCGGACCGGATCGCGGCCACCTGACCGTCCATCATTCCGCTCGGCGCGATGACCTGCGCCCCCGCCTGCGCCTGGGCCGCAGCGACTGCGGCGTACCGGGTCAGGGTGGCGTCGTTGTCCACGACCCCGTCGGGCCCGAGCAGTCCGCAGTGACCGTGATCGGTGTATTCGCACAGACACAGGTCGGCGATCAGCACCGTCGAGTCGCCGAGATCGGATCGCAGGGCACGCAGGGCGACGTTGACGATGCCCTCATCGGCGTCCGCCTGTGACCCACAGGCGTCCTTGACCGACGGGATGCCGAAGAGCAACAACCCACCGACACCGGCCTGCACCGCGTCGTGAGCGGCCTTGCGCAGCGACTCGACCGTGTGCTGGACAACCCCCGGCATCGATGCCACCGCAGCCGCCTCGTCGATCCCCTCCTTGACGAACAGCGGAAGCACCAGGTCCGACGGCCCGACGCTGGTCTGCGCGACCAGACGCCGCAACGCTGCAGCACCGCGCAGCCGGCGCCCACGGGCAACCGGGAACTCAGCCCCTCCGGGCATCTCCTGCGCTGCTCGTCTCCAGACCACCGGTCGAGTCGCCCCGCACTCAGCCTCGGGACGCCGAACGGCCACGGGTCCGCGGCGGGGGGCCGTTGTCCCGACCGCCCCCGCCGCTGCCGTCACCGGTGCCACCCTTGTCCCGCTCGGCCAGCGCGTGCTCGGCCAGCGCGTCGATCAACTGCAACACCCCCGCAGTCTCCGGCCGTACGTCCACCCGGAGGCCGAATTCGGTTGCGGTGGCCGCGGTCTGCGGACCGATGCAGGCCACGACCGTGCGGCTGTTGGGCTTGCCCGCGATCCCGACCAGGTTGCGTACGGTCGAGGACGAGGTGAAGCACACCGCGTCGAAGCCGCCACCCTTGATCGCCTCGCGGATGGCAGCCGGCGGCGGAGCCGCGCGTACGGTCCGGTAGGCCGTCACGTCGTCGACCTCCCAGCCACGTTCCTGCAGACCGGCGGTCAGCGTCTCGGTCGCGATGTCGGCCCGGGGCAACAGGACCCGGTCGATCGGGTCGAGAACATCGTCGTAGGGCGGGAAGTCCTCGAGCAGGCCGAGACTCGACTGCTCACCGGTGGGCAGCAGCTCGGGGGTGATCCCGAACTCCCGTACCGCATCGGCGGTCATCTCGCCGACGCAGGCGACCTTGACGCCGGCGAAGGCGCGGGCATCCAGGCCGAGTTCGGCGAACTTCTCGCGTACGGCCCGCACCGCGTTGACCGAGGTGAAAACGATCCAGCCGTACCGTCCGGTGACCAGGCCGCGGATGGCGCGATCCATCTGGGCCGGTGTGCGCGGCGGCTCGACGGCGATCGTCGGCACTTCCACGGGCACCGCACCATAGGAGCGCAGCCGTTCACTCATGTCTCCGGCCTGCTCCCGGGTCCGTGGGACAAGCACTCGCCAGCCGAACAGCGGCCGGCTCTCCCACCAGGAAAGCCGCGAGCGCTTGTCCACCTCGGCACCGACCGTGACCACCACCGGTCCGGTACGCGTGCTCGGCCAGGCTCCGGCGGCGAACTCGTCGAGCGATCCGACCTGGCTGAACTGACTGGACAACGAGCCGTCGACGGTCACGCAGGCGTGGGTGGATCCGGACAGTCCGGCCTCCACCAGGTCGCGGGCGGTGTCGGCCACGATCTCGCCGGTCGCCTGCAGCACCAAGGGCATCGGGCTGGTGACCAGGGCGGCCACCGAGATCCCGGAACGCACGTCCGCGGTGGTGTGCGTGGAGCCCAACGGGACGCCGGCATAGGCGGGTACGGCCGTGGAGATCGCGACGCCGGGGATGACGTCGTAGGGCACGACGGTACGGGCGATCGCCAGGATCTCCTTGACCACCGCGTCGTTGGTGAACGGGTCCCCGGCCACCAGCCGGGCGACAGTCTGCCCGGCCTTGGCCGCGGTGACGGCCGTCCTGGCCACCTCACCCGGGTCACCCACGGCCGGATGCAGGTCGAGGTCCGGTCGAGCCTCTGCCAGCCGTTGCACGACAGCCGTACTGACGTCTGCGTCGTGCAGCACCGTGTCTGCCGAGGTCAGCGCGGCGCTCGCCCGCGCGGTGAGCAGATCGGCGTCTCCGGGGCCCGCCCCCACGATCACGATCCGGCCGGTGAACTTGTGCCCGCGACTCATTACCTGTTCCTCATTCCTACTGCATTGGTGTCAGCTGCACTGTTTCCAGTCGCTTGGGATGACCTGGTGGTCGTGGGGTCGGTGCCGAGGAGGTCCTCGGCACCGAGGTCTAGCAGTTCGGTTGCCAGCAGGCGCCCGAGTTCGGCTGCTTCGTCCGGGGATCGAAGCGCCGAGGATCGAACGGCGGCGCTTCCGTCGATCGCGGTGACGTTGGCGCGAAGGAACAACTCTGGTCCGTCTTCACCTTCGGCGAGCTCGCACAACGCACCCACCGGAGCGGTACAGCCCGCTTCCAGCGTGGCCAGCAGCGCGCGTTCGGCCGTCACCGTAGCGCGTGCGGCCGGGTCATCGAGGGCGCTGAGCACCGCTACCACATCGGCGTCGTCGGTGCGACACTCCACGGCCAAGGCGCCCTGAGCCGGAGCCGGAAGGATCTGGATCGGGTCGAGAGTCTCGGTCACCTCGTCCAGGCGGCCCAGCCGGGCCAGGCCCGCGCGGGCCAACACGACCGCGTCGACGACACCCGAGGCCACCGCCGACAACCGGGTGTCGACGTTGCCTCGGATCCCGACCACGGTCAGTCCCAGTTGCAACGCGTTGAGCTGCGCAGTGCGGCGAGGTGATCCGGTTCCGACCCGCGATCCTGGTACCAGCTCCAGCAGATTCTGCCCGGCTCTTGCCACCAGCACGTCTCGTGGGTCTTCTCGGGGCGGTACGGCGGCGATCGTCAAGCCGGGATGCGGCGCGGTCGGCAGGTCCTTGTACGAGTGCACGGCGACATCTATGTCGCCGCGAAGCAGCGCCGCCCGAAGACTGGACACGAAAACACCCACCGTGGAGAACTCGCTGATCGGCATGCTGCTGGCATCACCGGGCGTGCTGATCTCGACCAGGACGACCTCGCGACCGCCGTACGCGCGGACCCCGTCGGCCACCAGCGTGGCCTGGATCTTGGCCAACCGGCTGGGCCGGGTACCCAGCCGGATCACCGAGTCGTCGATAGAAGTCATGCGCGGTAGTCCTGCAGGATCGCCGACAGAGACTCCGGCCGGTCCTGGTCTGGGAGCGAGGCGTCCACCGACAGCGCCTGGGCGAGATCGATGGCCTGCGCGTCCAGTCCGAGCAGTGCCCGCAGCACCGGGGTGTAGGAAGCTCCGGCCGGCCCGGCGACAAGTTCCTTGATCCGTACGGTCGGCTGGTGCAGCAGCTTGTCGGCTACCCGGCGCAGCGCGTTCTCCACGGCGTCGAGCTCGGTCGGGTCGAGTCCGGGCAGCCGCCCGGCAACCCTTCGCAGTTCACCGTCGACGACGTCTCGGGCCCGGCCCCGCAGCGCCGAGATGAGCGGTGCCACCTCGTCCGCGCGTTGCTCGGCGAGCAGCCCGGCCACCTCTGCGGTCACGATGGCCCGTGAGTCGAACAGGTCGCGGTCGTCGGGCTCGAGATGGGCAAGAGCCTGCAGCCGCGCGAGGTCCAGCAGGTCGACGCGGTCCAGGTGGCCCACGCCGAGGGCAACGTCGCGGGGTAGCGCCAGGTCGAGAATGACCAGCCGACGATCGGGCGGATCGGCCAGCGCACCAGCCACGAGCGCGGTGTCCAGGACAGTTCCGGCTGCGCCCGTGCAGGTCACCACCAGGTCGGCGGCCGCGACCTGCCTGGCCAAGGTGGCGAGATCGGCGCTGTCGGCCTCGAGGGTGGCTGCCAGTTTCGCGGCATGCTCGCGGGTGCGGCTGGTGACCGTGATCGCCGTAACGCCGCGGCGGCGCAGGCTTACTCCGGCCAACGCGCCCATCGACCCAGCCCCGACGATGAGCGTGCGGGCCCTGGACAGGGGGCTGAGCAATCCTTCGGCTTCATCCAGGGCGACGCTGACCAGTGAGGCACCCGCCAGCGCGATCCCGGTCTCGGCCTGGACGCGCCGGCCGGTACGAAGGGCACGCTGGACCACCGCATGCAAGCGGCGCCCGATCGTGCCTTCGGCCTGGGCCAGGCCATAGGCGGCACGCAACTGACCGAGAACCTGGGTCTCGCCGACGACCATGGAGTCCAGACCAGCGGCGACATTGAACAGGTGGGAGACGGCCGGCTCGTCGTAGTGCACGTACAGGTGATCGGCCAGTGCGGCGAGCTCGATCCCGACCTGCTCGGCCAGCAGCCGGCCGATCTCGGTGACCGCGGCATGGAACCGGTTGACCTCGGCGTAGACCTCCACCCGGTTGCAGGTCGATAGCAGCAGGGCCTCACTGACCGGCTCGGCTGCCTGAACCGCACGCAGCAGACCGGCCGCGCGTTCTCCGGGGACGGCGGCCCGCTCGACGATGTGCAGTGGTGCACTTCGGTGCGACACACCGATGACCAACAGGGACATGGCGCTAGCCCACCGACTCCACGAGACCGTCACCCGGGCCGCGGCTCTTGCGGTGCTCGTGGAAGGAAAGGATCTGCAGCTCGGCGGCGAGGTCGACCTTTC
>JACCUM010000518.1 GCA_013811805.1 Geodermatophilaceae bacterium
CTCGCTCTCGGCTCACGACCGCCCCGCCTCGTTCGCTACGCGCACCGCTCGCTCCGCTCCTCGCTCGTTCCTCGCTGCGATGGTCACTCGCTCTCGGCTCACGACCGCCCCGCCTCGTTCGCTACGCGCACCGCTCGCTCCGCTCCTCGCTCGTTCCTCGCTGCGATGCTCACTCGCTCTCGGCTCACGACAGGGCCCAGGCGCTGAGCAGGACGGCAAGTGCGGCGGCGGGTACCGCCATGGCGCGCAGCCAGATCCTGGGCGGGACCGGTGGCTCTTCGATCACGGGGAGCCGCCCGGTGTACCCCCTGGACAGCATGGCCAGGTGCACTCGTTCCCCGCGTTCGTAGGACCGGATGAACAGCGATCCGGCTGCGTGCCCGAGGACTCGCAGATGCCCGAGATGGCGCGCGGTGAAGGCCCTGGACTCACGGGCGATTCGCATTCTCCGGACATCTCCGCTGACGACATCGAGGTAGCGCAGCATGAAGGTGAGTATCTGCACCAGGATCTGGGGCAGTCGCAGCTGCTCCAGCCCGCGTACGAGTTCGCGAGGGGAGGTTGTCGCGGCGAGCACGATCGAAGCGATCACCGACAGGGTGGCCTTCATGAGAAGGGCCATCCCGGCTAGCAGACCAGGCTCCGACACCGAGATGCCCAGGATCTCGATCTGGCGACCCTCTGCCACAAACGGCAGGAGGAGCGCGAAGATCACGAACGGAATCTCGACCGCCAGTCGGGGCAGAACGAAACCGATCGAGAGTCGTGCGATGGACGCGACGACGCCGAGGATGAGTAGGTACGCGGCGAAGGCCGGGTACCACGTCCCTGGGGTTGCGACTACGACGAAGACGAAGGAGACCACCGCGACCAGCTTGACGTGCGCCGGAATCACGTGGATCGGGGTAGGCCGCTCTCGGTAGACCGGATGCCCGTGCGCGTGCCCGGCTCCCCCCATCAGGATCCCCTATGGAAAGTACAGATCAGGAGCCGCTCGTGGTCTCGGATGTGGCGTTCTGGTCGGTGTGTTCGTGCGTACGACGGCGCTTGAGGACGGTCGTCAACAAAGTGGCGAGCAGGAGCACGACGAGGACGCCGATGATGCCGGCCAGGCCGACCGAAAGCCGCTCGTTTCCGACACCGGCGACTCCATAGTCGGCCAGCGGGGAGCCCGCCGCCGCGGAATCCCGGGCGCTGTCCAGGAACCCCTTCTCTCCGGCGGTGTACTCCAGGCCGTCGGGGGAGGAGCTGGCGTAGAAGCTGATCACACCGGCGATGACCAGGGCCACGGCGAGCCCGATCAGGAGGAACATCCGGTTCCGGGACATCAGGAGGCCGCCTTCGAGGTGCGCACGGTCAATTCAGTGGTGAGATGTCGCGCGCCACAGACGAGGTCAGGTCGGGCAGACAGAACCGCTCCGACGACCGCCACGGTGATGGCTGCCTCGCCGAGCCCGATGAGGACGTGCACTCCAAGCATGGTTACGGTCAGCGCGCCGAGATCAATGCCAACTGCGCCGCCCACCACGTAGAGGCCCACGAAGGCCAATGCTGCCATTGGGACGCTGAGCAGTGCAGCAATCCCGCTGGCGGTGAGTAGTCCGCCCCGGTTCTTGGGCAGCGACTTGACCAGACCTCGGAAGATCAGCCAGCCGCCGAGAGCGGTCACCAGTGCCATCAGCACGATGTTGGTGCCCAGGGCGGTCAGGCCTCCATCAGCAAAGAGCAGGGCTTGCACGATCAGCACCACCGTCACACACAAGGCCCCGGTATAAGGGCCGACAAGGACTGCGGCAAGTACCCCGCCCATCAGGTGGCCACTGGTGCCGGCACCGACCGGAAAGTTGATCATCTGGGTGGCGAAGATAAAGGCGGCCACCAAACCGGCCATCGGGGCGGTCTTCTCGTCCAACTCCTTGCGGGCGCCTCTGATAGCCAGTGCCACACCCCCTGCGGCGACGACGCCGGTGGCAACGGACACGGGGGCGGTCAGAAAACCGTCGGGTACGTGCATCTCGCGAGACTATTGCAACACATGTGCAAATGCCAGAACCTTGCACCGCTTTCTTAATCGCCGCCGGAGGCCTTGGATAAGTGGGCCGGGCCGGTGACTTCCTCGACACCGGAATCGTGGCCGGTTTCACCTCCCCGAAACACATCGAAGACCTGGCGCGTAACACGGGACCGCAACGGTACGCAGACAGTACGGACACCGCCCGCGTGGGCAGCTCGATGGCCGCATGGCCGACAACGTCAGGAGGATGCCTTGGTCAACACCGGGGACACTGCCTGGATCCTCACCAGCGCCGCACTCGTGCTGCTGATGACCCCGGGCCTGGCGCTCTTCTACGGCGGCATGGTTCGCGTGAAGAGCGTCCTGAACATGATGATGATGAGCTTCGGCGCGCTGGCGATGATCAGCGTCCTGTGGGTTCTATACGGCTACTCGGTCTCCTTCGGGAACGACGTCGGCGCGGGCCTGTTGGGTGACCCGACCGAGTTCCTGGGTCTCGCGGGCCTGATGGAAGACACCACGAGCGAGGCCGGCGGGCTGCCGACGATGGCCTTTGTCGGTTTCCAGGCGGGGTTCGCCATCATCACCACCGCCTTGATCTCGGGGGCGATCGCCGAACGCGCCAAGTTCGGCGCCTGGATGGTCTTCGTCGGGATCTGGGTGACGATCGTCTACTTCCCGGTCGCCCACTGGGTTTTCGACTTCACCCTGACCGACGACGACGGGGTGGTCGTCACCCACGTCGGTGGCTGGATCGCCAACAACCTGGGGGCGATCGACTTCGCCGGTGGTACGGCGGTGCACATCAACGCCGGGGCTGCGGGGTTGGCGCTGGCTCTTGTTCTGGGCAAGCGCACCGGCTTCGGCGGTGAGGCGATGCGACCGCACAACCTGCCACTGGTCATGATCGGTGCCGGCCTGCTGTGGTTCGGCTGGTTCGGGTTCAACGCCGGATCGGCGGTCGCGGCCAACAACACCGCCGCGGTCGCCTGGGTTAACACCTTCGTTGCCACCGGCGCTGCCTGCCTGGGTTGGTTGCTGGTCGAGAAGCTCCGCGACGGGCACTCGACATCGCTGGGTGGAGCCTCCGGCGTCGTGGCCGGACTCGTCGCCATCACGCCGGCCTGTTCCGCGGTGTCGCCGGTCGGTGCCATCGGTCTCGGCGCCGTCTCCGGCGCCCTCTGTGCGCT
>JACCUM010000523.1 GCA_013811805.1 Geodermatophilaceae bacterium
GCAGCGCACCGGCCCGGCCGCCTGGGGGGCCTGCGACGGCGGCTCGCCGGCCAGCGCCCGGCGGCTGTGCCGGGGAGGCAGCCGATCCGGGCTCGGCATCCACCCGGCTGTCGACGTGGAAGACACCGGTCGGCAGGTCGTCGTCTCGGGCCAGGCTGACCTGGATCTTGCCGAAGGTCGACCAGCCCTCGGCGTCGACATGCTCATGCACCATCTCGGCCATCGTGGCGCTGAGTTCGGCCTGCCACTCGGACAGGTAGGCATGGTCGACCGGCCCCAGCCGTACGACGTAGCGGTTGGGAACCATCACCCGCCCCTCGCCGAAGACCACCTTCTGTTCGGTCGCCTCGCGCTCGAGCGCCTTGGCGATCTCGGCCGGGTGCACCTTACCTTTGAACACGCGCGCAAAAGCCACGCCGACCAGGCCTTCGAGCCTTCGCTCGAAGCGCTGCAGCACGCCCACGTATCCCTCCGGCTTCCTCCGACGCACGATGGTATCCGGGGCGGGGTTGGGTCTCTGTGTTTCCGGGCAATCTGCGGGCAGGCGCGGCCGTCGGTTGCGCGTCCGTAGGGCAGTCGACGGGAAGATCGCGATGCGTACGCGGCCATGACCGTGGCGGGGCCGGCGCCCGACCACTCGCTGTTAGGCTGGGCGACCGCTGGGGCAAGTGGCGGAATGGCAGACGCGCACGGTTCAGGTCCGTGTGTCCGAAAGGACGTGGGGGTTCAACTCCCCCCTTGCCCACCCGATTCGAACTGACCCGCTCCCGGTCGATCTCACCCGCCCTCAGGCAGTGATGACGATCTTTACCGGCACAACCTTCCCGTCGACACCTGGGCGGTCGACTTCGCGGACCTCGAGGACATCGGCCCTCCCGTACCTATCGTGAACGCTCGCCTTCATGGAACGCATGGTGATTGTGCCTTCCGGGGCCCCGGCGTCACCGTTGGAATCGGTAGCGCGATAACCGCCGCGCCGGGCCCAGGTCAGCGCGTCCTCGCCGAGGGCCCGACCCACGCCTTTCCCTCCGTACCGCCGCACCGAGGATCGACCATGAAACTGGCGGTGGCCGCATGGGCGGCGGGACCGCCGTGGTTGGCGTGCATCTTCGCCGTACCCAGCACATTGCGCTCGTCATCGACCGCCCCCACCGTACGACCCGGCGGCGCCAGCATCCACAGTCGCGGGTCTCATCCTCGGTGAGGTCGGGGTCGTAGCTGTAGGTCTGGCCGTCCGCGACGATCCGCTGCCAGGCGGGCCAGATCGCGGCCCAGTCCGGCTGGGTGGCGTCTCTGAGCAACACGGTGCACAGCACACTGGGCCAGGTGGCCGACGTATTTCTCGTACGCGATGCCGAACCCGACGACGTCCCGGCGATCGCCCGAATTTTCGCCCCGTACGCGCTCGAGTCAGCGCTGACCTTCGACACCGTCCCCTTCACCGAAGACGAGTGGCTCGACAAGCTGCAGACCGCCCGTCGGACGGGACGTCCGTTTCTGGTCGCCGCGCTCGATTCGACCGTGATCGGTTACGCCTACGTCACGCCGTGGAAGGCCAAGCCGGGCTACTCGCAGACGGTGGAGAATTCGATCTACCTTGCCCCGGAGTACGCCGGACGCGGGTACGGGCGCGCTCTGCTGGCCGAACTACTGGTCCGCGCGGCGGCCGCAGATGCGCGCCAGGTCATCGCCGTCATAGCGGACAGCGGCAGCCCGGCGTCGCAGGCCCTGCACCGCTCGGCCGGGTTCATCGAAGCGGGCCGCCTCCGGCAGGTCGGCTTCAAACACGGCCGGTGGATCGACACCGTGTTGATGCAGTACAGCGCTGATGCCGCGCAGGGTCGAGGTCACGATCAAGCTTGATCGGTGGACAATGTAGGCGTGTCCCTCCGTATCGCGGTGATGTCCATCGACGCGCGTGACCCCGGCCGGGTCGCCGACTTCTGGGCGGCAGCCCTGGGCTGGGACGCCTGGCCCGATCCCGACGAGGGTGGTGTGAGCCTGGCGCCGCCGGATTCCACGGGCCCATCTGGAGTCGGCGGACCGTCCATCGACGTACTGTCAGTACCCGACGACAAGACGGTCAAGAACCGGCTGCATCTCGACCTGCGCGCCGACGGCACGACGCAGGCCGAGGAGGTCGACCGGCTGCTGGCCCTAGGAGCCACCCGAGTGGACGTGGGACAGCGGCCCGACGTCAGTTGGGTCGTACTGGCCGATCCGGCGGGCAACGAGTTTTGTGTGTTGCAGCGCTCGGTCCAAGAGGTCGAAGCCTCCTCGGGGTCCGGGCAGAGCGGGAGTTAAGTCGGTCGTGCGCGTAACGGTCGCGGATCGGCAGGTCTTGGCCCATGTCTGTCTCACCAGGCCCTGCAGATGTCCGCGCGTTAAGTGAGGCAAGCGCGGCTCTAGTCACCGCTGCACGACAGCTAGCCTCGATGCAGAAAGCAAGGGAGCGGCTG
>JACCUM010000544.1 GCA_013811805.1 Geodermatophilaceae bacterium
ACAGAACGCTGATTTGTTCTCCCTTCGCCGCAAGGTCACCGCGGAGATCGCGATCGAGAAAGGTCACCTGCGTGAGAATGTCCGCGGTCCCACTTGCCGGTGATCGATGTCCCGTCGTGGCTCTTGACTTGGCTCATCGGTACGCCGAGGACTTCGGTGACGACCCGGGCCAGGATCGTGGCCGACCGGTACTGGGCTGGTCGCATCGGACTGGTGCCCGGGTAGACGATCTCGTGCCCCCAGACAAGGGGATTGAAGAGGCTCGTAACAGGCAACGGGGCGGTGTCCCACCCGCCGGACGCTCCCGCGTGGTTCGCCGGATGAGCGGCGATGAGCGTGATCGAGCCGTCGTCGTTGCCGGAGGTGTGTTGCACAACGGGCCGGCCAGGTCTGGTCGTCCGTCGTACAACCCTTTGTAGTCCTGGCCATTATTCGAGGCGGTGTGGTGGATGACCAATCCCCGGTAGTGCGAAGTGAGCCCGTTACCGCGGCTGAAGCAGCCATCGGACTCGTGGACGGTGACGCCGAACTGCCGTGTTTCTGGTTGTCAAGGCCCCGGACGGAAGGACGCTTCGCGAAACTCCTGTCTGCGCAGGCGTCAGCCGGTCGCGGACGGCGACGGTGGTGCCGTACCGCCCTGCGGCTCGGTGGCCGTCATCAGCCGGATGATCTCTGACCGATCGGCAGCCGACGGCATCCCCCACCCCGGTTCGTACCCGTACACGTCCTGTAGCGGCGTCGAGGCCGTACGACCGTCGAGCACCTCCACCGAGTCGGTGCCGATCAGGCCGGGGTGCTCCACGCCGCAGGCCTCGGCCACTTTGACCAGGTCTCGGCGCAGGGTCTTGATGTAGTTGGCGGCGCGGACCGACTTCAGCGCGGGGTCCAGGCCGCGGGTCAGCCAGGCGTTCTGCGTCGCGACGCCGGTCGGGCAGGTGTCGGTGTGGCACTTCTGCGCCTGGATGCAGCCGATGGACAGCATCGCCTCCCGGGCGACGTTGACCATGTCGCAACCCAGCGCGAAAGCCACGATCGCGTTGTCCGGGAGGCCGAGTTTTCCGGCGCCGATGAAGGTCACCTGCTCGTGCAGGCCGGCCTCGGCGAAGACCTTGTAGACCCTTGCGAAGCCGAGTTGGAAGGGCAGCGACACCGAGTCGGTGAAGATCAGCGGAGCAGCCCCCGTCCCGCCCTCGCCGCCGTCGATGGTGACGAAGTCCACGCCCCGGTCGGTGCTGGCCATGAGACCGGTCAGTTCGTCCCAGAAGCCGAGATCCCCGACGGCCGATTTGATGCCCACCGGTAGCCCGGTCTCGGTAGCCAGCAGTTCCACCCAGTCGAGCAGGCTGTCAGTGTCACTGAACTCGGCGTGGCGGGACGGGCTGATGCAGTCCTGCCCCTCCTGGACGCCGCGGGCGGCAGCGATCTCCGCGGAGACCTTGGGAGCGGGCAGTACGCCGCCCAGCCCCGGTTTGGCTCCCTGGCTCAGCTTGATCTCCAGCGCGCGGATCGGAGCGCCGGCCACCAGGTCCTTGAGCCTGCTGAGCTCGAAGCGGCCGTTATCGTCCCGGCACCCGAAGTAGGCCGTACCGATCTGGAAGACCAGCTCACCGCCCTTGCGGTGGTACGGCGACACACCGCCCTCACCGGTGTTGTGCAGGCAGCCGGCCAGGGCGGCGCCCCGGTTGAGCGCCTCCACGGCGGCCCCGGACAGCGAGCCGAAGCTCATCGCGGACACGTTCACGACCGACGCGGGGCGGAACGCCGCCGCCCGTCCTCGTGCGGCTCCGAGCACCTTGGCGCTCGGGAGATCCACCTCGTGCCCCGCCGCCGGGGAGGAGGGCGGTACGGCGCGGCCGAACGTACGGTGCTTGATGACTGGATAGCCGGCCGTGTACTCGATGTCGTTGTCCGTACCGAACCCGAAGTAGTTGTTCTCCTTCTTCGCCGAGGCGTAGACCCACCGCCGTTGGTCACGTGTGAAGGGACGCTCCTCGTTGTCACTGGCGACCAGGTACTGGCGCAGTTCCGGCCCGATCGACTCCAGCAGGAACCGAGCTCGCCCCACGACGGGGAAGTTACGCAGCAATGCATGGTCGCGCTGCAGCAGATCGTGCGTCGCGAGGGCGGCCAGCGCGGAGAGCCCAGCCGCAGCCGAGTTCCGTCCGGTGGGCCTTGGCAGCTTCACAACCGCAGTCTGCCCGCGACGTTCAGGCAACACCAGAGAAGTGCTTGACAGGCTTGCAACGGGTTCCGGTAGGTGCGCGGCGGTCCTACAGTCCGGTCGTGACCAGCGCCTCCCCGTTGATGGCGTTGCTTATGCAGACGCCGCGCGGTCGTTAGCTGAGTCGGGTCCGGTAGGCGGCGATGACATCTTTCGCGGAGATTCAGTCACAACTTCCCAAAGCGCTTGACGCCAACCGGCCCGGCTCCTCCGATCCGCACGTGGTGGTGGCTCTTCCCTCGCTGA
>JACCUM010000553.1 GCA_013811805.1 Geodermatophilaceae bacterium
TATCGCCCCGGCCGACGCGCCGTGATAGAAGCCAGCGGTAGTCAGGGGCGGGTCTTCCTCAAAGTCGTGAGGCCGCACCGGGTCGAGGCGCTGCACGCCCCACATCGGTTGCTCGCGCGACACCTGCCGGTCCCGCACAGCTATGGCTACTCGACCGACGGCATCCTCGTCCGGCAAGGGCTGTACGGCGGCTCGCTGCGCGGCGCGCTCACCGGATCGGCGGTCCCCCTCCCTGATGCCGGCGCCCTTCAAGGGCTGCTCGATCAGTTGCCGGCCGACCTGGCCGAGACCCAGATCCGTGGCGATCACCTCGGCCGCGCAGCGCACTACACCGACGTGGTCGCCAGCTGCCTCCCGGACGAACGAACTCGACTCGACGAATTGCTCGGCCACTTGGCGGGCGTGGATCCAGGCGATCACCCGACGGTGGCCGTTCACGGAGACTTCTACGAGGGCCAGATCCTGGTCAACCGCGAACGCGTGAGCGTCTGCTCGATCCCGACACGGCGGGCGCCGGTCACCGGATCGACGAGTGGGCAACCATGCTGGCCCATCTCTCCGTTCTCGGCCTGCTGCACCCTAAGGCGAGGCGGATCAAGCGGTATGGCGCGCAGCTGCTCGCCGGCGCCGAACAAGCTATTCCGCAGGCGAATTGCGCCCCCGGATCAGCGCCCTTGCCGAGCAGTGGCTTGGCAATGTCCACGAAAACTCGAACGCCACAGCGGCTTCGAGGTCCCGTGGAGATGAGGAACGACTCATCGTCCTCTCCTGACCAGCTCACGTCGACCGAGCACCGTGGGATCTGAAAACAGTGGAACTCACGCAGTCGACATCGACGACATCGAAACACACCGAAAGGAAAGAGATCATGGAGATCAGCAGAAAGTGGCAGGTCATCAGCGTCGGAGCCGCCCTCACCGGAGTAGGACTCACCGGTGTCGCGCTCGCCGACACCTCGACTCCGATGACGACGCCGCTTCAATTGCGCCTATCAGTGTCAACGCATTCGAGGACACTTCACCGGAGTCAGCCGACTCACCCAACCAGAGCATCGCCGAATCGGCGGACTCGCCCTGCGACAGCCCCGATGACCCCGGGTACGTCGACCCGTTCCCGGAATCAGCCGACTCACCGAACCAGAGCGCGAACGACTCCCCGCCACCCGCGCCGGCACCCGCACCCCAGCCGGGCAATGGCGGCGGTGGTGGCGGCGACGACGATTCCGCCAGCGCGGGCAGCGCGGGCAGCGCGGACAGCGCGGACTAGGCCGGAGACTCGGCAGCGCCAAGCATTCAGTCCGGGGTTATTGGGCTCGTCCGGCAGCAGATGAGCCCAACAACCCCGAGGTCGTGTGCCCCGCATGCGATCAGGGGGCGGAAACTAGATCGTTGCGTTATCCGTACGGCGCCTCGAGGCGGTAGCCCATCCCCCGGACGGTGGTGATGGCGTTCGGGCCGAGCTTGCGGCGCAGGTATCCGACGTACACGTCGACCACGTTGGACCCCGGGTCGTAGTCGTAACCCCACACGTGACTGAGCAACTGCTCGCGAGACAGGACCTGCCCAGGGTGCCGAAACAGCGTCTCGGCCAGCAGAAATTCCCGCGCCGAGAGGTCGATCGCCTTGCTGCCGACGTGGGCTCGGCGACCCCGTAGGTCCAGCCGGAGGTTGCCGGCGGCCAGCACGGTGATCTCCGGGGAACGGTCGTTGGCCAGCCGTACCCGGATCCTGGCCAGCAGTTCCTCGAAGCGGAAGGGCTTGGTCATGTAGTCATCCGCCCCGCCCTCGAGCCCGGCCACGGTGTCCTGGACTCCGTCCCGAGCGGTGAGCATGACGATCGGGATCGGTGAGTGCGCGGCGCGGATGGCGCGGAGCACTCCGAACCCGTCCAGTCCTGGAAGGCCGATGTCGAGGACGAGCAGGTCGAAGTCACCGGTCAGCGCGAAGTCGCGCGCTCCCTGTCCGTCTCCGACGATCGTCGTGGTGAAACCGCTGGAACGCAGGCCCTTCTCGATGAAGGCGGCGA
>JACCUM010000029.1 GCA_013811805.1 Geodermatophilaceae bacterium
GCGGGGCCCAGATCCTCCCGCTCGACGGCGAGCCGGACGACGGCCTTGAGGTAGTCCAACCGGTCACCGGTGTCGTACCGGCGTCCGGTGAAAACCACGCCGTGCACCGGCAGGCCGGCCGTGGCCAGTGCCTTGATTCCATCGGTCAGCTGGATCTCGCCACCGGCTCCAGGTGCGGTCTCGCGCAGGGCAGCGAAGATCTCCGGAGCAAGCACGTACCGACCGATGATCGCCAGCGAGCTGGGGGCTTGATCTCTGGGCGGTTTCTCGACCAGGTCGGTGATCCGTACGACGTCCTCGGCGCCGGCGGCCTGCGCCGCAACCGCGCCGTACTTGTCGATGTTCTCGAGACCGACCTCGAGCAACGCGAGCACCGAGCCGCCGTGTTCGGCCTGGACATCGAGCATGCGCTCGAGCAGCAGGTCGCGGCTGTCGATCAGGTCGTCGCCCAGCATCACGGCGAACACGTCGTCTCCGACGTAGGGCGCGGCGCAGAGCACGGCGTGTCCCAATCCGCGGGCTTGGCCTTGACGGATGAAGTGCACGTCGGCCATCTCGGTGGTCCGGCGTACGGCGGCCAGCCGGGCGTGGTCACCCTTGCGCTCCAGCGTCGCCTCGATCTCGGGCACCCGGTCGAAGTGGTCCTCGATCGCGCTCTTGTTCCGACCAGTGACCATCAGGACCTCGGTGAGCCCGGCGCGTACGGCCTCCTCGACGATGTACTGCAGTGCCGGCTTGTCGACGACGGGCAACAGCTCCTTTGGCACGGCCTTGGTGGCTGGTAGGAAGCGCGTACCCAAGCCCGCGACGGGAATCACTACTTTGCGCGTACCCGGATGCGTCCTGGAGGCCTGAGTCATCTGTCGCAGCCTATCTAGGGTGAGCGCATGACCTCGGCAGCAGACACCTCCGGCTCCAGTGATCCCTCCCTGACCGACGTCAGGCTGACCCCCGTCGCGGTGCAGAAGGAGGGCTGGCGGACCCGGCTGTTGGCGGCCCGCGCCGAGCGGTCTGAGGAGGATCAGGTCGTGGCCGCCAGAGCCCTGCAGGCTCATCTGCTGGCCGCTGTGGCAGATGCCGGCTGGTCGACGATCTCCGCGTACGTGCCCTTCGGCGACGAGCCCGGATCGGCCGAGACGCTCGTACTGCTCCAAGACGCAGGGGTACGGATCCTGCTGCCACGCACTGGTCCGGAGGATCTGACCTGGGCCGTATATGACGGGACGTTCCGACCTGGACGGCTGGGGATTCCTGAGCCCACTGGTGAGGATCTCGGCCTCGACGGATTGACCGAGGCCGAGGCGGTCCTTGCTCCGGCACTTGCGGTGGACCGCAACGGCACTCGGATCGGGTACGGGCGCGGCTACTACGACCGGGCGCTGTCGCGGCTGCCCGCCGACCGACCGGTGCTGGCGGTCGTGTACGACGACGAAGTCCTCGACTTGCTGCCTAGCGCCGACTATGACCGGCCGGTCACCCACACCGTCACGCCGCTGCTCGGCACCCGCCCGATCGGATCGGTCGGCAGCTCGCTGTGACGCCGTGGTGAGCGATCGCCTCCGTTACCGGTCACGAAAGCGTCGAGCAGCCCGTTCGGCACCACGACCGCGAAGATCAGGTGCAAGGGCTGCGACACGATCAGCGCCAACGCCGCCCAGGCCGGCACCAGCCGCCCCTTCTACAGCGCGACGCCGAGCAACACCGTGCCCAAGATGTGCCCGATCACGAACAGCATGAGCGCGATGGCGGCGGAGGGATGAGCGGCCATCTGGTCGAGGATCTGCGTGGTCGTGTCTTTGTCCACACCGGTTTGAGCGGCGGCCAAGGCCGCTGCGTCGGAGGGCAGTACGCCGAAGAACAGGGAGCTGTATCCGGCGAAGCCGAGCACCGCGCCGATCGTCCCGAGCATCGGCGCACCGCGCACAGCCACCCGAGCTGACCGCGAGTACGCCGATCACGAGGGTGAGTGAGGCGATGAGGCTGAGCCAGAGCACCGTGCTCTGAGCGGACTGATTGGCAGCGACATCGGCAGCGATGCCTGCGTTGTCCTCGGCGGTGAATACGGCAGCACGGCACGAATTCCGGCGATCGCCAGCGGACCGATCGGGGCAATCACCGCGAGGGCCGTCGGGCGACGTCGCCGCCCCCCGTACTGGGTTCGCTCAGGTGTGGTCTCGGTTGTCGCTGTCATGCTGGTCTCCTGTCAGAACGGGGCCGAAGCGGAGCGCGTCGGCGCTGCCCGGTCAGCGTCAGGCCACCCAGCACCCGTGGCCCCGGAGGCAGCAGACCTCCAGGAACCGGGCGTTTTCCCGAGCGACCCGGGAGAAACGACCCAGGACAAGCCGGCCACTGCCGAGCACGATGTGCCCGTGAGCCTGAACACCGAACCGGTGAAAGTGGTGCCCGTACGCGAGGACCCTGTGCCTATGTCCGCACATCCAGCTTCGGTGGACGAGCCGACGGCCGTGAGCGCGGACCCGTACGGCCGGAGCAGACGCAACGGCACCCTGGCTCTCGGGCTGTTCGCCGTCGCGGTCCTCGAGGTGACGATCGCCATAGTCGGATCAGTTGCGGTCGGCTTCGACCTGGGCGATGCCGTGGAATCCTTCGTCGTCACGAACGGCCTGATGGGTCTGGCCTTTCCGGTCTCCGGTGTTCTCACGCCTCGCACCGGCCGCGAAACCCGATCGGCTGGCTGCTGTTGGCCGCTGGTTATCGGTCATGCCACGACGGCGGCGCTGGCGCCGGTCCTCTAACTCGGCCTCGAAAACGAATGGCCGGAGCCGGC
>JACCUM010000034.1 GCA_013811805.1 Geodermatophilaceae bacterium
GCAAGGTGGCTGCGGGACTGATCGTGGCGTGCATCATCGCCATCGGGGTGTAGGTCGACCCGGGCCCCTTGTGGCCGGCGAGGTCACCGGCGATGACCCGGATGAGAGCGCCTCCGTCCGGGGTGGCGAGCAGAGCTGACTCCGAGCCCCGGAGGTCTTGGTAGCGCGGGCTCACCGCTTTCTGGGAGGCAGGAAGGTTGACCCAGAGCTGGACGCCATGAAAAAGGCCACCGCTGGCCACCAGCGACTCCGGCGGACGTTCGATGTGCAGCAGACCGCTACCGGCGGTCATCCATTGGGTGTCGCCGTTGCTGATCACACCGCCACCGCCGTGCGTGTCGGCGTGCTCGAAGGTGCCATCCATGATGTAGGTCACGGTCTCGAAGCCACGGTGCGGATGCCACGAGGTGCCTTTCGGCTCCCCGGGTGCGTAGTCGACCTCGCCCATCTGGTCCATGTGTACGAACGGGTCCAGGTCGCGCAGGTCCGCCCCTTGAAAGGCGCGGCGTACGGGGAAGCCTTCACCCTCGAAACCGGACGGCGCAGTGATCACCGACCGGACTCTGCGGTTTACGGCGGCCGGGCCGACGTCGGGGATGCGGGGGAGGGTAGTGATGTCGTCGACGGTCACGGCTGGCATGCGGACTCCTTCTGGTTGCGAATGCAACTACTTCAACAACATGACATCGAAGCTATTCCACTCCGGTCGCAGCGTCCGCGCCATTCGAGCTGGGTGCGCGGACTGGACGGCGTGGTGCGGCAGACTGCGTTCGTGACCGACGTGCTCGATGACCTGGCCGCGCGCGGCCTGATCGCGATATCCACCGACGAGGTAGCCCTGCGGAAGGCCCTCGCTGACGGGCCGGTCACCTATTACTGCGGGTTCGATCCGACGGCGCCGAGCCTGCATTCGGGAAATCTCTTGCAGTTGATGGTCATGCGGGCCTTGCAACGGGCCGGTCATCAGCCAATCGTCCTCATTGGAGGGGCGACGGGCCTCATCGGGGATCCCAAGCCTAATTCAGAGCGAAGGCTGCATGAGCGCGAGCTCGTCGCCGGCTGGGTCGAGCGCATCCGAGATCAGGTCCGCCCGTTCCTCGAGAATCCTGTGCAGGCCGATCCGGCGCTGAGGGCTCCGATCTACGTCAACAACCTGGACTGGACGGAAGAACTCTCGGCGATCGACTTCCTTCGTGACATCGGTCGGTACTTCCGGGTAGGTCGGATGCTGGCCAAAGAGGCAGTCAGTGCACGACTGAACTCCGAGCTTGGGATCAGCTACACAGAGTTCAGCTATCAGATACTCCAAGCACTGGATTTCTTGATGCTGTACAAGCGAGACGGCTGCGTCTTGCAGACCGGAGGATCGGATCAGTGGGGGAACCTGATCGCTGGGGTAGATCTTGTTCGTCGTATCGAGGGTGTCGCCGTGCACGCGCTAGCCACCGAACTGGTCACGAAGTCTGACGGCACGAAGTTCGGCAAGAGCGAATCGGGCACCGTCTGGTTAGACCCAGCCATGACCTCGCCATACGCCTTCTTCCAGTTCTGGTTGAACGCTTCCGATCTTGATGCCCAAATGTGGCAACAGATGTTCTCGGAACGGGCCATGGAAGCAGTCGAGACTGCTGGGAGAGCATCGGACGCCTACCCGGCCGCACGGGTTGCTCAGCGCCTACTTGCGCGGGAACTCACCACACTCGTTCACGGAGCGCTGGCCTCCGAGCAGGCAGAGGCTGCTGGGCGTGCTCTCTTCGGTACGGCGGATCTGAGCGACGTCGATGCCGAGACGTTGTCGGCGGCTCTTGACGAGGCCGGCATCACGGAGCTTGATGGGCCGGCGCCCAGCCTCGCCGCGCTCCTACAGATGATCGGGCTGGCCGACAGTCTCGGTCAGGCCAGGCGGACGGTGAGGGAAGGCGGCGGCTACCTGAACAACCAGCGGATCACTGATCCAGAAGCGGTCCCGGACGAGAATGATTGGCTGCACGGGCGGTACCTGGTGCTGCGCCGGGGCAAGCGACAGGTCGCCGGCGTACGTCGGGCCTGACGGCCTGTCGGGGGG
>JACCUM010000054.1 GCA_013811805.1 Geodermatophilaceae bacterium
AGCCTGCCCTTCGCCTTTCCTCCGAGCCCGGCCATCGCGGCCTTGGCTCACCAGCGAATGTATCCCTTGCTCCTACGGCTCGGTCTCGGCCGTCGTGCCGCGCTGCGTCCGTCAGGCTTGGCCGAGGACGGCTCGTACGGTCTGCGAGCTCGATCCACGGACGAATTCGATCGTGATCTCGTCCCCGGGGTTATAGGCATCGACGGCGACCACCAACTCCTCGGAGCTGCGGACCTCGCGATCCCCGATCGCGATGACGACGTCCCCCTCCTGCAGACCGGCGGTCGCCGCCGGACTGCCGGGCTCGATGTTGTTGACCTGCGCGCCGTCGCGTTCACCGTCGGTGACTGTCTGGGCGTTCACCCCGAGCGAGGCGTGGACGGCCGTGCCGGTGGCGATGAGTTCCTCGCCGATCTCCCGGGCCGCGTCGATCGGGATGGCGAAGCCGAGTCCGATACTCCCGGCCTGTCCGCCGCCCCCACCGAAGCCGGCGATCGCAGTGTTGATACCGATGACCGCTCCGGAAGCATCGACCAGGGCCCCGCCGGAGTTGCCGGGGTTGATGGCAGCGTCGGTCTGTACGGCACTGATGACCGCATCGGTATCGGTACCTTCGCCGGCCAATCGGACCGGCCGGTCCAGGGCACTGACGATGCCGGTGGTCACCGTCCCGACCAGGCCCAACGGAGATCCGATGGCCACGACCGGATCGCCCACGACCACGTCGGAGGATGAGCCTAGGCTGGCGACCGCGAGGCCAGGTTTCTCGACCTTCAGAACCGCGAGATCACTGAGCGGATCACGTCCGACGATGCGGGCCGGTGAAGAGGAGGAATCCGAGAAGACCACCCTCAGCGTCGAGTCCGAATTGTCCGCGGCACCGGAGACCACGTGGTTGTTGGTCAGGATGTAGCCGTCCTCCTCGACCACGACACCGGAGCCGGTCCCGCCGAGGTCTCCGAAGGTCACCTCGATGGACACCACCGCAGGCAGCACCCGATCGGCGATGTCCGAGATCGACCCGGGCTCGCGGCTCACCGCACCCTCGACCGTGGTCAACTCGGCGTCCGGCTTGAACAGCGGCGACTCCGCTGCCTCCCGGCTGAGGAAGTAGCTGGCCGATCCGGCGGCACCGCCCAGCAGCAGAGCGAAGATCAACCCGAGAAGCGCTAGCCGGACGGGGATGTCCCCGATCTTGATCCGTCGCCGACCCTGGGCGTCGGTGGTGATCAGCGCGTCGGGATCAGGGTCCTCGTCGTACTCCGCGCCCCGCCCGAGCGTGGAGGGCGACTGTGGGTCGCGCCAGGGGTCCTTGGCGGCGTCGTCCTTCCACCAGGCCGACGGCCTGTTCCGGCGCGGTGCCGGTCCACTGCCCGGGGCCCGGCCGAGGGTTGGGTGTCCGGGAGTGGGCCGCCCGAATGCGCGGGACAGGAGCTCGGGCGGAGGCAGCTTGGCCGGATCGCGGCGGGTGCTCAGCCGCGGCCGGTCGGGACTGAAAGAGTCCTGCACATCGGCCGGCCGAGCAAAGCCGCCGCTGCGCTCCAGATCCACCTGGCTACCCTCGCCCAGCTGCCGTGAAGTCCGCGTCAGTTAGGCCGGCCTCGTCAGCGCAGGCGAAATGCGCCGCGCCCGGACCCCGTAGTACGGGTGCCCAGCGCAGGGGCGTGGAGTGGTGGAGGTGTCGGCAGCTGGGCCGGCTGCGGTGCCGAGCCGAACATCAGAGATCCGCCGTGCAGGGCCATCACCCCATCGTTCATGCCGGGAGCCATCTCCGCGGTGAACGGAATGTCCACGAGCCGGGACAGCAGGGTGTCGGGCAACATCGGCCCGGCCGAGCCGAACAGCGCCGTCTTGGCCTCGGCCTGAGCGGCCACGGCCGCGGCGCATTCAGCGCATCGACTCAGGTGCAGTCGGGCGCGAGCAGCAGCGCCACCGGAGAGTTCGTTGTCGACGAGTGCGGCCATCGCCTCGGTCGCCAGGTGCATCTCCGCCCAGCTCATGCGATCCCTCCGGCAAACCCGAGTGCCGGTGCACCCTGCGTCATGCTTGCTCGCGTGCGCCCGGGCGCGAGATGAGCCAGGGCGGCCCTGAGCTGGACTCGACCCCGGTGGATCCGGCTGCGGACGGTGCCCAGTTTGATGTCGAGGGTCGCGGCGATCTCCTCGTAGGTCAGCCCCTCGATGTCACAGAGCACCACCGGTACCCGGAACTCCGGGGACAGGGCGTCCAGCGCGGCCTGCACCTGCGGGTCGAAGTGGGTGTCGGCATAGACCTGTTCGGGACTGGGCCCGGTGCTCGGCAGGCGCTCGGCGTCGTCGGGCAGGGCCTCGAAACGTACCCGCTGCCGACGACGAACCATGTCCAGGAAGAGGTTGGTGGTGATCCGGTGCAGCCAGCCTTCGAAGGTTCCCGGCTGATAGTTCGCCAGCGACCGGAAGACCCGTACGAACGTCTCCTGGGTGAGGTCCTCGGCATCCTGTGCGTTGCCGGAAAGCCGATAGGCAAGCCGGTAGACCCGCGCCGAGTGCTGACGGACCACCTCGTCCCAGGTGGGGGGCGTCCAGCCCGAAGCGTCATTGAGCCCACCACCGGCGGCAGGCGGTACCTCCGATGGCGCCGCGGACGGGCCGGTGCTGTCGCCGTCCTTCATTCCACCAGAGTCCCATGAACGCATCACGTCAAGCACAACGAGTCCGCATCATTACCTGTTCCCTGCCGACGCCGCGGACTTACCGGGAAGCAGAATCTGACGGTTTGGGCGCAAAACGCCAGAACTCTGCTGCACCCTGCACCCTAGGCTTCGCCTCGATGTCCACTCCCGCCTTCGCCGACCTGGTGGCCGACGAGCCGCTGACGATCACCAGTGCCCGAGCGCGGGCAACGGAGGTCGGCTGCCCGGCCATCGCACCTGCCGTGGGCGCCTCGCTGGCCGCTCTGGCCGCCGCGGTGAAAGCTCGGGCCGTCGTCGAGATCGGAACCGGCGCTGGGGTGTCCACGCTGTGGCTGCTCGCCGGTATGCGACCGGACGGGGTCCTGACGTCGGTGGACACCGACGGGGAGCACCAGCGGGCGACTCGGGCTGCGTTGACCGATGCCGATATCCCCACTCCGCGAGCCCGGCTGATCAATGGCTCGGCCACAGATGTGCTTCCCCGACTGGCCGACGGCGGCTATGACCTGGCCTTCTGCGACGCCTCGCCCGGCGAGTACCCCGATTACCTGCACCACCTGAGGCGGGTGCTGCGGACCGGCGGAATCCTGGCCTGGCATGGCGTGTTGGCGCGCGGCCGCATTGCCGAGCAGTCCGCCAGGGACCCGGACACGGTCGCCTGGCGGGACCTCTTGTCAGCCCTGCGGGCCGAGAAGTCAGTTCGTACGGCCGTCCTTCCGGTTGGCGACGGCCTGCTGATCGCCGTCCCCACCTAGTCGGCGTGGGCGACCGCGCCCTTGCCCAGGACCACGACGCCGCCTGGTGACATGTGAAAGCGCTCGGCGTCGCGGACCGGGTCGACACCGATCTGGGCGCCGGGGGCAACCACGACGTTCTTGTCCAGGATCGCCCGGCGGAGGACCGCGCCCGCTCCGACGGTGACGTTGTCCAGCAAGACGCTGTCCGCCACGTCGCAGCCCAGGGCCAGGCGACATCCCGGTGAGATGACCGACCCGGACACCGTGCCGCCGGAGATGATCACGCCGGCGCCCACGATCGAGTCGCCGGCGCGGCCGCCCTCGACGAACTTGGCCGGAGGCAGCTGCGGTGGGTTAGTGAAGATCGGCCAGCGCCGGTTGTACAGGTTGAAGATCGGGTGCACGGACACGAGATCTGCGTGCGCGTCGTAATAGCTGTCGAGCGTCCCGACATCGCGCCAATAACCCTTGTCCCGCTCGGTCTGTCCGGGGACGACGTTGTCCTTGAAGTCATAGACCCGAGCCGCCCTTGACGAGGTCAGCATGGGAATGATGTTGGCGCCCATGTCATGCAATGAGTTCTCGTCGGCCGCGTCGGCGCGCAGCGCATCGAGCAGAGCGTCGGTGGTGAACACATAGTTGCCCATCGAGGCGAAGGCTTCGTCCGGGCTGTCCGGCAGGCCGGGTGGATCAGCCGGCTTCTCCAAAAACCGCTCGATCCGGCCGTCGGCGTCGGTGTCGATCACCCCGAACTGTGAAGCCTCCGAGCGCGGTACCCGGATCCCAGCCACCGTCACCCCGGCGTCGGTGTCGATGTGCTGCTGGACCATTTGGCGCGGATCCATGCGGTAGACGTGGTCGGCGCCGAAGACGACGACGTGATCAGGAGCGTCGTCGTAGACCAGGTTCAGACTCTGATAGATGGCGTCCGCGCTACCGGTGAACCAGCGCGGGCCAAGTCGCTGCTGGGCCGGCACGGGCGTGACGTAGCTGCCCAGCAGCGTCGACATCCGCCAGGTGGTGGTGATGTGCCGGTCCAGGGAGTGACTCTTGTACTGCGTCAGGACGCACAGCCGTAGGTAACCGCCGTTGACCAGGTTGGACAGGACGAAGTCGACCAGCCGGTAGTTGCCGCCGAACGGCACGGCCGGCTTGGCCCGGTCCTCGGTCAGTGGCCACAACCGCTTGCCCTCGCCTCCGGCGAGCACGATGCCCAGGACCCGCGGATCAGCAGCCATGAGCCGAACCTAGCCCGGTCGGGGTTAGGGTCGTCAGCCGTGCGAGTCGGGATCCTGACCAGAGAGTTCCCCCCCGAGGTCTACGGCGGCGCCGGGGTGCATGTCGAGCACCTGGTGGGAGCCCTGCGTACCCATGCCGGTCTCGACGTGGACGTGCACTGTTTCGGTGAGCCGCGGTACGGCGCCCAGGCTCATTC
>JACCUM010000081.1 GCA_013811805.1 Geodermatophilaceae bacterium
TCAGCCGCTGATGATGCCTGCGTCGATGAGGAACTCACGCTGCGGCTGGTCTGTTCCTCGACAATGTTCCGCCATCGGGTAGCGATCGCGTCAGCCGGTCCAGTTTGGTCACGACCAGGGTGTCCCCAGCGCGGCTGGCGGCGAGTGCTTCCCGCAGACCAGTCGGTCGATACCCGCGCGCATCCGATGAGCATTCCCGCCCGCCGCAACGGTTAGCGTCCCCCAGGTTCTATCGGTCGATGCAAGGAGACCGGGTCAGGCTCCGGTCAGACGCCCAAATAGGTTGCACCACAACCCAACCCACACACCCCACCCACAACCCCCACAACCACCAGCACAGCCGGCACGGGGACCGCGCCGGCTGCGTCGGGGATAAGGCCGGACCTAGTCCTCAGGAAGCGCGGCGCATTGCGCGCCCATCGCCGCGAGGCGCATCGTCCCGGCGCGGCTCGCCGCGGGAGCAACCAGCCAAAGACGAGGCTTCTGCCCCCACCGACAGAAGACTGAGCTGGGCTGAGAGCCCGAAACGTCCCGTCTCGGACCACAGCAGGCGGCCTAGAGCGTGGCCCCAGCGGCTCGGTACTCGTCGATCTGATCCATCCGCAACGTGTCATTCCATGGTCCCAGGCTGCTTGGCACCGTGACGCTGACCCGGTTCACGCGCACGACCTCGAGCCAACGACTCCGAAACCGGATCAGGTCACCAGGGCGAATGTTTGCCCGTCCCCACTCCGCCGTGATCGCCTCGCCCGCCGCGGCACCCTCAGCAACTAGCCCGCGCCAGTACTCAGCTGCTCGCTCAGCTGGTCGCGCCGATGCGCCATCCGCGCCCGCCACTCATCAGCGGCGACGGGGCTACCCGCCAGCTCGCGGCACATCCGGCGATACTCGGCCTCGACCTCACGAAGCCGCCGTGCGGCGAATTGCGGCCCATACGATCTATGCGGTAGGTCGAGATTCCTCGGTCAAATGGCTAATCTTGATGAGCGTTCGGGCCGCGGGACTCAGGGTGACGTCCGCGCGACTAGCGAGGTAAAGCGTGCGCGTCGCGCGTGGGCGCAGAGGCAAACGAACCACCCCTTGATGAACGAGTTCCGTAAGCGCTGAGCAAACGACTGCCAGGTCCACAATGCCGGCGCGAAGCCATTCGGCGACCTCATCGTCGCCACCCTCTAGGAGAGTGACGGAAACAGCTGGCAGTGGAAGTGCTCGTGATTGGGGACTTCGACAGGGGGTTCGCCCCGCACGTGGCCACCAACGCGGCGATCGAGCACTCCGCCGCCGCACTCGGGCTGGACGTCGAGGTCGGGTGGCGGGCGACCGAGCCGCTTGACAAGGACCTGGGCGACGTGACGGAAGCGGACGCGCTGTGGTGTGCGCCGGGCAGCGCGTGCAGGAGCCTGACCGGCGCCGTTGCGGCGCTGCGTTTCGGACGCGAGAACGGAGTGCCGACCCTCGGCACCTGCGGTGGATGCCAACACATCATCATCGAGTTCGCCCGCAACGTGCTCGGGTTCTCCGATGCACAACACGCCGAGTACGACCCCTACGCGTCACGGCTGTTCATCTCCTCGCTCGCGTGCTCGCTTGCAGGACGAACGATGGCCGTTAATCTGACTTCGGGGTCTCGAGTCGCCGAGATGTACGCCGGCGCTCGGACCGAGGAGCAGTACTACTGCAACTTCGGCCTCAACGACGACTACCGGACTCCGCTCGAGAATGCAGGGCTGCTCGTCACCGGTGTGGACGACGATGGGGAGGCGCGGGTACTCGAGCTGTCTGAGCACCGGTTCTATGTCGCGACGCTGTTCGTTCCTCAGAACCGATCAACAGCCGATGAGCCACACCCCTAGTCAACGAATTTCTGCGCGCAGCCGCGGAGGGCCGGCACGTCGACTCAATGGCATCGTCGCGAACGGCCAGCTAGTGGTAGCCCGAGAGCTCTTTAGCTAAGCTGTTGCGTTCCCAAAGCTGTTCCCAAGCGACCGTCGAAGGTCACCCTCGCTGGAAGCTCCGAGCAAGGTCGTACACACGAGAACGGAGACGTTCGAACCCGGCGTGTCGTCGATGGTCATGTCGTTCAAGCTGCCGATTCCGCCGTAGGCCTGTAGTAGGTGATCGATTCCGAGGAAGTCAGCCTTCTCGATGCGGCGGGCGTCCGCTTCGGGCCAGGACGCCCAGCGACCTTGCGGTATAACGCAGGCTTGCGAGATCCCTTACCGCGCCAACGAGCGCAGTCCGGTCGATCTCAGAGGGCACCTCGGCATGAGGTCTGACCTCGACGCCAAGTTGTCGTAGATCTTCCTCAGCGGCCTGGTGATCTGCGAGTCCTTGGGTGGTCACCGGAGCTGAGCTGCGTGTTCTTGCCCGGTTCTTCTCGACGCTTCTCGTAGCTACCTCACGTCTAACGGCCTGGAGACGGCCTGGCTTCGCTAGTAGAAGCGACCGCCCGGGTCTGACACGATCCGTCTGTGGAGCGTGCCTACGAGGAGATCGCCGGAGTTCTGCGCGGCTTGCTCGTCCGACTGGATGATCGCCTCCCGGATATGGACGTCACCCTGATCGATGAATTCATCGACGTGAACGAACTCGGCCTCGCTCTCGAACAGTTGGCCGATGTGTTGTCCGAGGACGAACAACCGCTGACGGCGGAGGAGCGGGCCGACATGCTTGCGCTCGTGGACGTCATGCAGATGGGCGACCGCGTGTCACAAGCCCTCCGCTGCTGCCCCGAGAAATGACGTCTTCGCTTCAGAGCAGCCCACACTCCCGGCATGCCCTCGGTCCTGGCTAAGGCTTGGCCTACGACAGCCGCCCGGTGGCGATGTAGTCCTGAATCACCTCGAACGATGACGGCGGCTTGTCACCGGCGGGGTTGACAAGCCGGCTCAGCGACGCGCATCTCGGTGGCCGTACGCTCGCGCGGGTTCCAGCGATCGCCGGGGGCAGCGGATCGGCGCACTTCGGCGACGGACAAGCTCGCTTGATCCTTGTCGATCGGCGCTGATTCGACACGCGTAACACTTTGCGGAGCCCGCAACAGGTGCGCCGGAGCGCCCGAGGCGAGAGCCGAACCGATGTGAGTAAAGGGCGGCAGGACGGGGTGTCGACGACGCTCGCGAGGCCTTCGATCGAGGCTCCAAGTAGACCTATCGGATCCGGCCTTCGCGCTGACGCTGTGTGACACGCTTTGAGCCATGCGAGGTCCCGAATCTCTGCCATTCCGAGGTCACGTCATCTGGCTGACGGCGCACCAGGGCGGTCGTGCCTCAGGCCCGCCTGCGACACCTGCCGATGCCGACTACGCGGCCACAGCGTTCGTCCCGCCCGAATCGCTCGCAACGGGTCTGGCGTCCTTCATTCTTCGTGTGGTTGACCGGTCGGCCTGGCTCTCAGAGGCGGCCGGAGCGTGGCTCGTCATTCCTAACGAGCCCCGGCATCAGGTTGGCGTCGGCAGCATCGTCGTCATCACCGAAGGTACCCGAAGTGTCGCGTACTTTCACGTCGACGAGGTCGTGGGCTAGCAGGAACTCGACCCCTGTTGAACACGAAGCTACCCCACTAATTCAGCCTTGCATAGGCCTTTATTCGGGCCTAGTATGCAGTATGCAGACGTTGCCGATCTCGAAGGTCAAGGACAAGCTCAACGAGTACGTCGACTCGGTGGCCATCACACACGACCAGGTCACGATCACCAAGAACGGCTCGCCGGCCGCGGTGCTGATCGGCGCCGATGAGTGGGAGTCGATCCAGGAGACGCTGTTCTGGCTGTCGCAGCCCAGCATCCGCGAGACGATCGCCGAGGCCGAGGCCGACATCGCGGCCGGCCGCACCCACGGCGAGGACGCGATCCGGGCCGAGTTCGGCGTGCCCAAGCGGGACAGCTGAGCCAGAACGCGGCGTATGACGTCCAGTTCACCGGCCCGGCCAGGCGCGCGTTGCA
>JACCUM010000134.1 GCA_013811805.1 Geodermatophilaceae bacterium
CTCAGTGCCGAGATCGCCTACCGGCACGAGCGCATCGTCGAAGCCGCGGGCGGTACCCGACGGGTTCGGCGTGGCCGTGCCCGTCGGGCGGCTCGCGCGGTCGCCGTACGCAATGCCACCGGCCGGATCGGTACCGCCCGACCGGCGCACTGACCGGTGTTGCAGCCAGTTCCGTACCCACTGGCGGGTCCGTACCGGCCGCGTACGCATCCTTGGCCATCACCCTGGCCGCCGGGGACCCGATGAGCCAACAAATACTGTCGCAACCCCGTGCCACGATGTTTCCCGTGGTCCGTACGAGCTCCCAGATCCCGTTGCTGGGTCGCGCCCGGGAGCTCGAACGGTTGCTTGCGGTGGTCGGCAGCTCGCGTGCGGGCGAGCCCTCGACGATTCTGTTGGCCGGTGATGCCGGTGTCGGCAAGACCCGGCTGCTGCGCGAACTCGGCGACTGGGCCGCGGGCGAGGACCTGATCCTGCTGGTCGGACACTGTGTCGACCTCGGCGAACTCGGCTTGCCCTACCTTCCGTTCACCGAGATTCTGGGCGCGCTGACCCACGACCCGGATCCAGGGGTCGCCGAGATGATGGCCGCACATCCTGGAGTGGTCAGTCTGTTCAGCGGCGAGCCGGGTCAATCGCTCGCGACCGGCTCACCCGGTCGGACCGACCCAGATCTGCCCGACCGGGTCGCGCCCGCGCCAGCCGGTTCCGGCCAACGGCAGCTCTTCGAGGCCATCGCGACGCTGCTGTTCGAGTTGGCCGACCTGCGTCCGGTGCTGCTGGTTATCGAAGACCTGCACTGGGCCGACCAGTCCACCCGCGACCTGCTCCGCTTCTTGATCAGCCGGCTCACCGACCAGCCGGTGATGATCATCGCTTCGTACCGCACCGATGACCTGCATCGGCGCCACCCGCTTCGTCCGTGGCTGGCCGAGATGGCACGGGTCGAGATCGTCGACCGCCTGGTCCTGGCGCCGCTGGACGATCCAGACATGGCCGCGCTGGTCCGAGCCGTCCGGCCCGATCGGCTCTCCGACGCAGTGCTCCGGCGAATCGTCGAGCGGGCCGAGGGGAACCCCTTCTATGCCGAGGAGCTGGCGGCCGCAGGCGGCTCAGGTGACTTCGGCTTCTATGCCGGGGTCGCGTCCGCCGCGGGCGGTGCCGGCGGAGTCCCGGACGGTCTCAGCGACATCCTGCTGGCCCGGCTCGAAGCGCTGCCGACCGATGCCCAGCACGTCGTACGCGTGGCGGCGATCGCCGGACGCAGCGTGGCGCACGAGGTCCTGGCCGCGGTCGCCGGCCTGCCCTCGCCCGCGCTCGATGCCGCGATCCGAGAAGCGGTCAACCGGTACATCCTCGTCGCCGAGGACGACGGCAAGTACCAGTTCCGCCACGCCCTGCTGCGGGAGTCGGCTTACGGCGACCTGTTGCCCGGTGAGCGGGTCCGGCTGCATGCGGCCTTCGCCGAGCAACTGGCCGACACCGGCTCGGCAGCCGAGCTGGCCCTGCACTATCGGGAGAGCAACGACCTGGCCGGAGCACTGGGGGCCAGTTGGCAGGCAGCCCGGGATGCAGCGCGCCTGCGCGGACCGGTCGAGCAGTTACAGCACCTCGAGCGGCTGCTCAGCTTGTGGCCCAGCGTTCCAGACGCAGCGCAACGGATCGGCAGGTCGTATGTCGACGCGGCCCTGGAGGCAAGTGACGCGGCATCCGATGCCGGTGAGCGGACCCGGTCGATCAAGCTGGCGCGATTGGCCCTGGAGCGGCTCGAAGCCGACCCATCGCCCGACCCCGGCTTGGCGGTCCGGGTGCAGTACACGCTCGGGCAGACGCTGCTCAACGCCGACCGGGACGCCGAAGCCTACGTCCACACCAGCGCTGCCATGGACGTGCTCGGCCCAGAGTCGACCCCGCAGAACGCGCGTACCTGGGCGTGGGCGGCTGCCATCCATATGCGGTCCTCGTTCTTCAACGGCAAGTATGAGGAGTCCAAGTCCATCGGTGAGGCCGCCCTGGCCGTGGCGGAGAAGTACGGCGTCGACGACGCCCGGGCCGACCTGTTGATCACGATTGCGCGGGTGTACGAGAAGCATCCCGAAGGCAGCGGCTCGGTCGATCGCCTTGCCAGGGCTCTGGAGCTGGCCCGCAGTTCCGGAGACATCGGCACTGAGATGCGGGCGACGTACAACCTGGCGGTGGCCGCCTTCAACTCCGGTGATCTGACCGAGGCAGTGCGGGTCCTCAAGGCTGGCAACCGCCGGGCCGTGGAAACCGGCGTGCCCTACGGCGCGTATGCCACCGAGACGCTCTTCTACACGGTGCACGCCTGCTTCATCGCTGGTGACTGGGCGACTGTCCGGTCCATCGTGGACGCGTGCCGGGCCTACGGTCCGGAGTCCACCCGGCATGTGGTCGCTGCCGGGATGTATCGCGGGGTCGCTCGCGGTGAGGACGTCAGCGCCGATCTTGCCGAGGCGCGACGATGGTCGGAGTTGCCGATCCTGGCGATCATCGTCGGCATCGTCTCCGCCGAACTGGCCATTGCCGCCGGCTCGCCGGCTGACGCGCGCACCGCTGTCACCGATGCCATCGAACGGGTCACCGCATTGTGGGACACGACGTTCATGGCCAAGATCAGGTTGATCGCGTTGCTGACCTGCGCCTATGCCGACCAGGTCGAGCGGCTGCGGATGGTGCGGGATGCGGCGGGGGTCACCTCGGCACGTGCGGAGGTGCAGCCCTTCCTCGACGACGCGGCCGAGGTCATCTCCTCGTGTCGAGCCGAGCGCGGTAGCGATTCCCTCGGTGTCGAAGCCGACGCCTGGGTGCTACGGCTGGCCGCCGAGTCGAGCCGACTCGACGACAACGGTGCGGATGCCGTACGGGCCTGGCGGGCCGCGGTGCACGGCTTCGGGTACGGCGACCGCTACGAGCAGGCCCGGAGCAGACTCCGGCTGGCCGAGGCGCTGATCGCAACCGACCAACGGCCCGAGGCTCAGGCGGAAGCTCGGTTGGCCTACGCCGTTGCCCGCGAGTTGGGGGCCGCCCCGCTTGTCGCTGCGGTGGAGTCCCTTGCGCGTCGCGCTCGTCTTGACATCGGCGCCCCGACCTCGGCTCGGTCGGATGGGGCCGGGCTGACCCGCCGGGAGCAGGAGGTTCTCGACCTACTGGCCCGCGGCCGGACGAATCGGCAGATCGGCAAGGAACTGTTCATCAGCGAGAAGACCGCGAGCGTGCACGTCTCCAACATCCTCGGCAAGCTGCACGCCTCGGGGCGCACCGAGGCGGTAACGATCGCGCATCACCGCGGGCTGATTTCGGCATGACGGAACGACTCGAGAGTCAGGCGCGTCGCACGGGAATGAGCCCTCTGAACAAACGCCTGATGGCCATGATCGCTATGGTGGCGGCCATGGCGATCGGGTTGAGTGTCGGTTTCCTCGCCGTACGCCTGTTCGTGAGCTGACGCTACGACGTCGGCAGATCGGACCGGTCTCAGGCCGTTGCTACGTAATGTGCAGATTCCTGCAGTTGCAGCGCGAAAGTTGCACGTTTCCGCACATCGCCGCTCGGCGGCTGGCTTTCAGCGGACTGGCGGTCGGTCAGGCGATGGCGTCTGCGTCGACGGTTGCACATGCGTGTTGCGATCTGCACCGGAAAGTTCGCCTTAACGTCTAGCCCTGTCAAGCTGGGCGGCGTGATGGAGGAAGACGAACGGCTGGTGCACGGTGCGGTTGCGCCGCAGCGTGCAAGTCCGTACGTGATCGCATCGGGGGCCGCGCGGCTGACCGACGCGCTCATTGCGTTCAAGGCGACCGCCCGCGACACCAACGGAGCGCTGAGCGTCTCCGAGTTCGAACTCGGCCCTTGGGAGTCCGGGCCGGTACTTCACTTGCACGAGACGGTGGATGAGGCGATTTACGTCGTGTCGGGGCGGCTGGATGTGCAGCTCGGCAACGAGCGGCACTTCGCGTCGTCGGGTGACTTCGTATGGATGCCGCGAGGGGTACAGCACACGTTCGCGTGTGCTGGAGACGACGCGGTCCGCGCAGTTGCAGTCGCGGTTCCCGGGGGTCCGGAGAACCTGTTCGTCGAGCAGGCGGCTTACTTCGTCAAGGCCGAGGGAAATCTCGATCCCGCAGCTTTGGAAGAAATCAACCGGCGGCACGCGGCAATGACGATGGGCCCGCCCATCGAGCCGAGAAGATCGTGAGGTTCCAGTCTAACTAGTGGATGGTGACTAGACGTCGATCGCGTCGACGATTGTGTAGGCGTAGCCCTGCTCGGCTAGGAACCGTTGACGGTGCGCGGCGTAGTCCACATCGAGGGTGTCCCGGGCGACGACGGTGTAGAAATGCGCCTGGCGCCCATCGGCTTTGGGGCGCAGGATCCGGCCGAGGCGCTGCGCTTCCTCCTGTCGGGACCCGAACGTCCCCGACACCTGGATCGCCACCGCCGCCTCGGGCAGGTCGATGGAGAAGTTGGCGACCTTGGACACGACCAGGGTTTTGATCTCCCCGCGGCGGAAGAGGTCGTAGAGCTTCTCCCGCTCCTTGTTGGTCGTCGAGCCCTGGATGATCGGGACGCTGAGATCGGCGCCGAGCTGTTCGAGTTGGTCGAGGTAGGCGCCGATCACCAGCACCTGATCGCCGTGGTGCTTCTCGACCAGACGGCGGATGACCGGCCGTTTCGAGGTCGCCGTCGAGCACATCTTGTAGCGCTCCTCAGGCTCGGCCAGCGCGTACATCATCCGTTCGTCCTCGGTCAGCGAGACCCGTACCTCGATGCACTCGGCGGGGGCGATCCAGCCCTGCGCCTCGATGTCGCGCCAGGGGGCGTCGTACCGCTTGGGCCCGATCAGCGAGAACACGTCACCCTCGCGGCCGTCCTCCCGTACGAGCGTGGCGGTCAGGCCGAGCCGGCGGCGGGACTGCAGGTCCGCGGTGAGCCGGAAGATCGGCGCGGGCAACAGGTGCACCTCGTCGTAGATGATCAGGCCCCAGTCGCGGGCATCGAACAACTCGAGGTGCCGGTATTCGCCTTTGCGGCGGGTCGTCATCACCTGGTAGGTCGCGATCGTGACCGGGCGGATCTCCTTGCGCTCACCGGAGTACTCGCCGATCTCCTCCTCGGTCAGGCTGGTCCGGGCGATCAGTTCGCGCTTCCATTGCCGGCCGGCGACGGTGTTGGTGACCAGGATCAGGGTGGTCGCATTGGCCTCGGCCATCGCAGCCGCGCCGACCAGGGTCTTGCCGGCGCCGCAGGGCAGCACGACGACTCCGGAGCCGCCCGCCCAGAAGTTCTCCACCGACTCGCGCTGATAGTCGCGCAGCGTCCAGCCGTCCTGGTTGAGCTCGATGTCATGGGCTTGGCCGTCCACGTACCCGGCCAGATCCTCGGCGGGCCAGCCGACCTTGAGCAGCGCCTGCTTGAGCCGGCCTCGTTCGGAGCCATGCACGATGACCGTGGACTCGTCGATCTCGGCCCCGAGCATCGGGTTGATCTTCTTGTTGCGCCTGATCTCGGCAAGGACCGCCGGATCATTGCTGGTCAACGTCAGCCCGTGCACCGGGTTGGTGGCGAGGGTCAGCCGACCGTACCGGGCCATGGTCTCGGCGACATCGACGAGCAGGGCGTGCGGCACGGCGTAGCGGGAGTAGCGGACCAGCGCGTCGACGACCTGCTCGGCGTCATGCCCGGCTGCACGCGCGTTCCACAGGGCCAGCGGAGTCACCCGGTAGGTGTGCACGTGCTCGGGGGAGCGCTCGAGCTCGGCGAACGGCGCGATCGCGGCCCGGCAGGCGCTGGCGCCCGGGTGATCGACTTCGAGAAGAAGGGTCTTGTCCGACTGCACGATCAGGGGTCCGTCGGTCACTTGTCCAGAGTAGGCGCCGGGTCCGACCCTGCGGAATCGGACGTTATGCGCATAACGTGCAGAACGGGGTCAGTCGTCGGCGGGAGCGACCGAGGTGATCCGGTGCACGGCGAAGGTGCGGGGTTCCTCGCGCCGGTGGTCGTAGGCGCGGAGGAATCCGCCGGTCAGCGAGATCGGCTCGACCAACCGCTGGCTGGATTGGCCGTCGGCGTTGACGTACCCGATCCAGAGTCCCTCGTCCTCACGCAGCGCACGCTGCAGGGTCTCCAGGATCGTCGCCGTCGTCACGCCCGGGATGGACGGGAGCGCTCTTGTACGGCGCTGCGCCCGGGCCGCCGTGTCGCCGGTACGCATCCGCCGTACGACGGTCTCGCGCTGCTCGGCGGTCAACTCGGTGTGCCGCGGGGCGGGACTGGTCCGCCGACCGGGGGCGCGTTGCCGCTGGGCCAGGCCGGGAAAGACCATGCCGCCGGCGGATTCGGCAGCCGGGGCGTACCCGGCACTGCGCAGAGCCTCGAGGACCTCGTCCGGATCGGCGGTGCTGATCAACACCCCGGGTGCGAGCAGGCGCAGACCGAAGTCGGTGAGCCGACGATCGGCGGTGACTTGAGCGATCATCGTCTCGTCGTCGCTGCGGAGGTAGGTCGAGGCGGTACCCACCCGCAGCCCGCCATGTCGCCGGGCGATGTCGTCGATCAAGTACGTCAACGTCTGTGGCACCGGCGTACGAGAGTGCCGCGCAAACAAGGAGTGCAAGTCCGACGCTGACCATCCGGCGTCCAACGAGCGCCGAAGCGATGCCTCCGACAGGCGGTAAACGGTCGCCCCGCCGGAAGACTCGATGTCAGCGACGAGCCCCAGTGATCGGGACAGCTCCGGTTGCAGCGGTCCTGGAGCCACCGCGCTGAGATCCGGTTGGATCAGGACGTAGTCGATCAGCGGTGGCAGAACTGCGGCCACCGCTGGCTCGAGGTCCCCGGCTCCGGTCAGCAATGCTCGGCCCGGCCCGGTCAACGCATCGGCGGCGAGAATACCGAGCAGCCGAGCCTCCTCCAGCACACTTCGAGCGGCCGACGCGAACTCCGGGCCACGGCGCGGGGCAGTCCAGGTGACCAGCGCCAACAGATCCTCGGCCGACCAACTCGTCCCCGGCGCCGTCGAGGTCAACGGCGAAAGGACAGCCCGTCGGGTAGCCGGCGCTCCGTGCCGGATCAGCTCCGGGGACAGTGGGGCCAACGTCCGACCGGCACCGTCTTGTCGTCCGGCCAAGCCTGGCTGACGGCTGGTGCGCAGCCATGCCGCGGCCAAGGTCGCCCACCGGTCGGCCAGCGGCTGCTCGAGCCAGACGTCGAGCCTCCGGGTGGGTAGCCAGTGTTCGCCGTCGCTGGCGATCCCGATCAGCTCGGCGGCCAGCGAGATCTCCAGCAGCACAGCCGCGGTCGCCTCGTTCAGGTGGGCGGCGCGAGCGAGCCGACGATGCTCTCGTACGCCGAGACCGCCGCTGCGCAGGACTCCGGCATGGTCGAGGTCCAGAGCTGCGACCAGGTCCTCGACGTTGCGCAGGACGCCGAGGATGGCGCCCGCGGTCAACTTGTCCAGCGTGGCCGGCTCAACCAGTCCGGCGGCCGGGACCGGACGTAATCGCGGTGCCCCGAAGGGGGCAGGCTCTCGTACGGCGAGCCCTACCTCACGAGGAAGTTCCACGGTGGAGTCGTTGACCTGCACCAAGATCCGGCGCCGGAGCAATCGACTGATCGTGCCCGGTGGGTCCTCGTCCGCGGTCCAGTCATCGGGCAGCCGTCCCTGTGGCGGGCCCGCGGCCAGCCGCTGGACCAAGGCGCGTTCGTCCGCGGCGAGGTCTGGCAGGGATTCCACCAGAGATCGCGGGTCGGCGTCCGGGTCGCCGGTCAGCTGGGCCAGCGGCCGGCCGGTTCCGGTGGGGTGGTTGACCAGTAGCCGGACACCCTCGATCAGGTGCAGGGCATCCTGAGACCCCCAGACCAGCCCCAGCCCGGTCAGCTGGTCGAGGCCGTGGGCAAGGGCGTCGGCCGGGACGCCCCGGAGTCGACTGGCCAGGTCACGCGCGTCGATCGGGGTGGGGAGCAGGACCATCGCCTCGATCATGTGCAGCACGCCTGCGTCGAGTTGGTCGAGCGCCCGGCTGATCGACACCTGTCCGATGAGCCGGCCGGCCAGCGACGCAACGTCCGGTGGGGCGGGCCGAGCAACGTCGGGACGGGCGTGAAGCAACTCGCTGAGCCAGCCGTCGTCCTGGACGCGCAGCCACTCGGTGTAGGACGACGCGAGGGGACGCGTCGAAACCGAGGTGGACATGAGTCCCTCCAGGCTACCCGCGCCCAGGGTTGACGAGCGGCGCGAGACGATGCCCTGGTGGAGGATCAGGTCGCCTGGGACCAGCCCGAGACCAGGCGCTCCTACGCCGCCTACCGGCTGGGCGCGCTGCGCTGGTTCGCCGGCGGCCTCGCCGGCGTGGCCCTGGCGTTGGCGTTGTCCGCGTACGCCGTACTCGTCCTGAAGCGCCCTGGACTCGGCGTGTTCATCGTGACGGCGCTGCTGCTGGGCCTGTTCGGACTCGGCACCGGCGCCGGCGGTCTGCTCAGGGCCCAGCGGTTGCGGGCAGTGCTGCAGCGCGCGCCCTGGCAACCAGCCGAGCTGCGGGTGGCCGGTGCCCACCTGCGGCTCATTTTCGCTGCTGACGAACAAGCAGTTCCCGGCAACGGAGCCGACGGCGAGGTCGAAGCGAACGCAGTGGATGCCCGGTTGCTGACCACCAGCCGCTGGCGCGTACGTACGGTCGTGGGTTACCGCGATAGCGAGGTTTCGGTCTGTCCGGCCAGGGACGGCAGCTACGTCCTGACCGCACCGGGGCTGCACAACCTGTACGCGTTGGTCCCGCTTGCCAGACGCAGCGGCCGCAACCGACCATGACCGGGCACAGGTCTGAGACGATTCAGCACGGCACCGCACATCCAGCTACAGACAGGGAGGCCCAGATGGCGCGGGAATCGAGGGTGCAACGGGCAAGACCGGCCAAGAAGTCCGGCCACGAGGGGCAGTCCAGCGTCGAGGCCACCTGGTGGTCCAGCGAGGACGGTGGCCCACCGATCACCGAACTCACCGCCGAGACCCAGGGACCGCTCTCGCCGTGGGGAGAGGACCACACGTTGCCGCTACCTCCCGAGCAGGTCGGCTACCGGCCGCCGACCTCTCGCCCCAACCGCGCCGGAGCCAACTGAGTCGATGAGCACTAGACCGGTGACACCGTCCTACTCCTCCGGTACGGGTCCGGTTGCGCTGCTGGGGGACACCATCGGCGCGAACTTCGACCGTACGGTCGCCGCGCACGCCGCTCACGACGCCCTCGTCGATTGCGCGACATCGCGACGATGGTCCTATGCCGAACTGTCCGCCGAGGTCGACGCCTGCGCCCTCGGCCTGGCCGCCCGTGGCGTCGGCAAGGGCGATCGGGTGGGTATCTGGGCGCCGAACTGTGCGGAGTGGGCCTTCACCCAGTACGGCACCGCGAAGCTCGGGGCGATCCTGGTCAACATCAATCCCGCCTACCGCACCCACGAACTCGGCTACGTCCTGAAGCAGGCAGGGATCTCGGTTCTCGTGGCTGCTCCGTCGTTCAAGTCCAGCGATTACCGGGCGATGGTCGGCGAGGTGCGTGGGGACTGCCCGGACCTGCGCGAGGTCTGCTTCATCGGCGATCCCGAGTGGGAGCAACTGCTCACCGACGGCCGGGAGGCCGATGCATCCCTGCTGGTTACCCGGGAGTCCGAGCTGTCGGCCGACGACCCGATCAACATTCAATACACAAGCGGCACAACGGGATTTCCGAAGGGAGCCACGCTCACCCATCACAACCTGCTGAACAACGGCTTCTTCGTCGGTGAGGGCTGCGGCTACACCGGGGCCGACCGGGTCTGCATCCCGGTGCCGTACTACCACTGCTTCGGCATGACGATGGGCAACCTGGCCTGCACCTCGCACGGCGCGACCATGGTCATCCCGGCTCCGGGTTTCGACCCGGCCGCGACCCTGCGCGCCGTACAGGAGGAGAAGTGCACGTCGCTGTACGGCGTGCCGACGATGTTCATCGCCGAACTCGCGCTGCCGAACTTCGCCGACTACGACCTCTCGTCACTGCGGACCGGCATCATGGCCGGTTCGCCGTGCCCGGTCGAGGTGATGAAGCGGGTCATCAACGAGATGGGGATGACCGAGGTGACGATCTGCTACGGGATGACTGAGACCTCACCGGTCTCGACCCAGACGCTGGCCGACGACGACCTCGACCGGCGTACGTCCACGGTCGGTACCGTGCACCCGCACCTCGAGGTGAAGGTGGTCGACCCGGACACCGGCCTGACCGTCCCGCGCGGCGAGCCCGGCGAGTTCTGCACGCGGGGGTACTCGGTGATGCTCGGCTACTGGAACGAGCCGGACAAGACCGCCGAGGCGATCGACGCCGCGAGGTGGATGCACACCGGTGACCTGGCGACCATGGACGCCGACGGGTACCTCAACATCGTCGGCCGGATCAAGGACATGGTCATCCGGGGCGGGGAGAACGTGTATCCGCGCGAGATCGAGGAGTTCCTCTACACCCATCCCGACATCGTGGACGCCCAGGTCATCGGCGTACCGGATGAGAAGTACGGCGAGGAACTGATGGCCTGGATCCAGCTGCGTGAGGGTGCCGAGGAGCTGACCGTGGCCAGGTTGCGCGACTTCTGCGTCGGAAAACTGGCCCACTACAAGGTGCCGCGCTACGTCAAGATCGTGACCGAGTTCCCGATGACGGTGACCGGCAAGGTCCGCAAGGTCGAGATGCGTGAGACCTCGGTCGGCGAACTCGGACTGGAGAAAGCGGCGGTAACCAAGAACGCCTGAGCCACACTCCGGTATCTCCTGATCTACGCGGGATCGTCGGTGATGCCGTGCTCGATCGCGTACCTGGTGAGTTCGACCCGGTTGTGCAGCTGAAGTTTGCGCAGGGTGTTCTGTACGTGGTTCTCCACTGTGCGATGGGACAGGGTCAGCCGGGTGGCGATCTGCCGGGCGCTGAGCCCACGGGAGACCAGCCGGAGCACCTCGGTCTCCCGCTCGGTCAGCCCCGGGGCGCCGTCCGGAGCATCCTGCAGCCGCCGGTACTCACCCAGGAGCAGGCCGGCCAATCCGGCGCTGAAGACGGCATCTCCGTCCGCGGTGCGGCGTACCGCGTCGTCGAGTTCGGCCAGCGAGGCCGACTTCACCAGATAGCCGGAGGCGCCGTTCTTGACCGCGTCCAGGACGTCGGCCTGCTCGGCGCTGGCAGAGAGCACCAGAACCCGGGTGTCCGGTGCTGCGGCGACGATCTCACGGGTCGCGGCCACTCCCGATGTGGTGCCCAACTGCAGGTCCATGACGACGACATCCGGGCGGACGGCGGCAGCGATTCGCACGGCGGCAGACGCGTCGGCGGCGGTCCCGACGACCTCATAGCCCCGCGCGGCCAGATCCCGGGCAACGCTCTCCCGCCACATGGGATGGTCATCCACGACCATGACGCGGGTCACGGTCGAGCCTTCGGCACGGTCAGCTCCCATTCGGTTCCCTCCCCGAGCGCGGTGCGCAACTCGACGGTGCCACCGAGGTCGGTGATCCGGCCCCGGATGGACTGCGCAACGCCGAGGTGACCGGTCGCGCGGGCAGCAGCCAAACGACCCGCGGGGATACCTGGCCCGTCGTCTCGTACGGAGACCAGGACGCGGTCACCGAGATCCTCGGCAGCGACCCAAGCTCGGGCTGCCGGGCCGGCGTGTTCGGCCACGTTGGTCAGTGCCTCGCCAACGGCTGCGCCGATGTCTTCGACCGTACGACGGTCCATCATCAGCGGACCGGCCGGAGTGCTGACCTCGATCGTGGAGGTGGCCCGCAGCCGTAGCGTCGCACCCAGGTCGGTCTGGCCACCGGCGCTGGTGGGCCGGCTTGTCATCAGGTTGCGCAGCGCCACTTCTTGTTCGGCAGCCAGGGCGGAGAGCTCGGCTGCTGGGCCACCGATCTCGGTGCCGCGCCGCCGGACGATGGCCAGCACCTGCAGGACCCCGTCGTGGATGGAGCGGGACAGCCGTTCGCGTTCCGCGGTGGCGCCCTCGGCGGCCAACGCCTCGCGAAGCACCGCGGTGGCCCGCCTCGTCGTGGTCGCTGCATAGCCCAGGGTGACGCCGGCCAGCAGGTGAAGGGTGGTGTTGAACACTTCCTGGTCGCCGAGTCGCTGCCGTACCGCGATCAGGACCCCGCTGATCACGACGGCACCGATCAGACCACCGTCTCGACCGCGTTCCACGGCCAGCGCGAAGATCGGCCCGGTGGCCCAGAGCGAGGTCAGGATCGGTGCGCTGCCGTTGAGTTCGGCCCACGGCTGCGTCAGCAGGGTCGCGGCGACAAAAGCGACCGTGACGAGCAGGTCGTAGCCGGCCATCCGACTCCGTCGCCCGGCGGGGGTGCTGTATGCGACGGTCACCACCGCGGTCCAGGCGCCCATCAGGATCAGCAGGAGGATCGCGATGCCATGGTCGGGGTAGCGATCCCAGCTGCGAACGAACGACCCGACCGCGACCGCCCAGGCGGCTGGTCGGAACACGACGACCGCGCGCCACAGCGGCAGCAGGAAGTCCGGTGCTACAGCGGATCCCGCTGGCATCGCCACGAGTAGCACGGTAACGCTGTCGGCCGTATTGCTAATCCGGTCAATGCACGCTCCGGTGAATGTGCTTGGCCGGTGCGACTAGCCTTGCCTGCGCGGCGGTGGCGTCATGGCCGCTGCACGCTCACGAGACAAGCAGGGAGTCGCCGTGCCAGCCGGCAAGGTCAAGTGGTTCAGCGCCGACAAGGGTTTCGGGTTCCTGTCGCGCGAGGACGGGGCCGACGTCTTCGTGCACCGTGACGCGCTGCCGGCCGGTGTGACCGAACTCAAACCCGGCCAACGAGTCGAGTTCGGCATCGTCGAAGGCCGCAGAGGGGACCAGGCCCTCCAGGTCAAGGTGCTCGATCCGCTGCCCTCGGTGACCCAGGCTTCGCGACGCCCGGCCGACGAGCTGGTTCCTATCATCGAGGACCTGATCAAGCTGCTGGACAAGACCTCGAACACCCTGCGCCGGGATCGGTATCCGGATCGGGACGAGGGCCGCAAGGTTGCCGCGCTCATGCGTGCGGTCGCCGACGACATCGCCGGCTGAGGTCATCGACGGAGGAAGCCGATCGGCCATGCGCCGGCGAGACCTTCGCAGCGTTCACCGGAGTCCTGGACGATGACGATGTAGTAGGCGGCCGGCACCGCATCTGAGGTGGATAGCTCATAGCTGGCCTCCTGACCGACGTCGACCTCACCGATCAGGTCCTCGTCGGCCAAGCCCTGGCCGAAGACCTGGAACGACCAGCCCGACACGGCCACCTCGGCGGGCACCTCGATCAGGATCGTCGTGTCCGGGTCGACCTGCAGCACCTGTGGGGTGACCGAGTACCGCTTGCCCTCCCCGTCCGCGCAGTACTGCGTGGCCTCGACGTCCATCTGCTGATCGCCCACGGTGACGGCGACGGTCGGTGCACTGTCGGAGGAGCAACCCGCTGCCAGCAGAACCAGAGCAGTGGTCCGAACCGCGAGGGGCAGTCGTCGACGCGACCTGGTCACGCGTACGGGTACGGGTCGCTCGACCGGGGCGGACCCGGGTTCAGCGGTGCGGTCAGCGGTGCGGTCGGTGGATCGGTGGGTGGATGTGGCCCGGACGGACTGGCGAGCGGGTCGTGGGCCGCCTCGCGGGGATCTCTCGTCCGGATCCCCCGCGGGCGATTGCGGCCGTACAGGGTGATCCCGAACGCAACCACCAACAGCACTGCGGCCACGGTGAAGCCCACCCAGCCGATGGTGGGGAGCAGGATTCCGACCGCACCACCGAAGACCCAGGCCAACTGGAGCAAAGTCTCCGAGCGGCCAAATGCCGAGGCGCGCAGCGACTCTGGGACCTCCCGTTGAATGATCGCGTCAAGTGCGGTCTTGCCGAGCGAGTTGGTGATGCCGGCGACCAGAGCCATCACCACGGCCATCACGATGCTGTACGTGAACGCCGTCAGTACGGCTACGGTCGCGGCCACGCCGGTCGAGATCAGCACCAGCAGGTCCGGTTTGTCGGTGCCCCGGACCCGGGAACCGATCGCCGTACCGATGAAGCTGCCGAGTCCAGCCG
>JACCUM010000184.1 GCA_013811805.1 Geodermatophilaceae bacterium
GCAGCCTCATCGCCGGTGCAGGCATCGCGATTGCGAATGTGTTGATGCCGGCCTTCGTGAAGCGTGAGTTCAGCGAGCACCCCAGCGGGATCCTGGGCGTCTACACCGCAGCTCTCAACGTCGGAGCGGCGGCCGCGGCCGGGCTCACCGTGCCGATCGGGACTGCCTTGGCGCTCGCGTGGCGTCCGGCGCTGGCCTTCTGGGTCGTGTTGGCCGGCCTGGGGTTCGCACTGTGGTTGCCAATCCTGCTGCGCAGCAGGCGGCTTCGGGCTGCTCGACCGGAGTTGAGTGACGCCGATCAGGAGTTGGCCGCTGCCGAAGACATCCGGGGACTTGTGCTGATGCGTTCTCCGGTAGCCAGGCAAGTCACCGGATACCTTGCGCTGCAGAGCTTTCAGTTCTATTCTTACGCCGCTTGGCTGCCGACCTTGCTCGGGGACGAGGGCATCGACGCCAACACCGCGGGCTACATGCTGATGCTCAGCAATCTGACCGGGGCCGCCGGGGCGCTGGTCCTCCCGGTATTCATCAAGCGGCTGCGCACTCAGCGACCTCCGGTGGTCGCGGTGACCTCGTTCTACGCGGTGTCGCTGCTCGGTCTGCTGGTTGCCCCGTCAGCCGGGGCCTGGGTGTGGGTCTGCATCTATGGAGTCGCCCAGGGCACTGGTTTCTCGCTGGCCTTGACGCTGATGGTGCTGCGCAGTCCGGACACCGCCGTCGCGGCCAGGCTGTCCGGCGTCGCCCAGTTGATCGGCTACCTCGTCGCCGCCACCGGTCCGGTGTTGTTGGGCGTCATCCACGACCTCACCGGCGGCTGGGAATGGCCGATCGTGGTGCTGATCGTCCTTCTCGGCCCGATGCTCTGGGCCGGTCTCGGTGCCGGCCGCGACATCCTGTTGGGCGACCACACAGACCTGCCCGGGGTTGCCAGCACCGCTCGCAGCACATTTCGAGCGTGACCGGGCGAGTAGCCGTCGACCGTCCCGATCAGCGTGAGCCTGCTTGGTTTGCACCAGCGGCCAGCGCGCTGAGACCGTCGAGGACCCCGACGTAGGCCTCGGGCACCTCGACGTCCAGGACAACGTCTTGCAGGGTCGGGGTGACGGTGAAGTCGAAGAACGAGCAGCAGTCGCGTTCTCGCGCAGCCAGGTCTCGGACAGTGTCAGCAAGACCCTCGTCGCCGGCCAGTACCAAGCGCAAGTGTCTTGGGCTCAATCGTTCGTGCTCGCGCAGGTAGGTGCTGCACAGCGCCGCGAATTCCGCCTGTCGCAGCGGCTGCGCCGCCGTCGGCAGAGTGCAGGCCCCGGGAACCTCGAAAGACATGACAACGACTCCTTCGTTCCTCGGTAGCGCCCGGCTCCCTGTCAACCTCGGCATCCCGACGATAAGCCCGGACTCAGCTGAGACAGCGGTCAGGCCTCGCGAGTTCGGGGTTGTCGGGGTACATCCCGCGCTGCGATGACCCCCGAAACCCCGAACTCTTGAGTTTCGGAGGTCTCAGCTGAGTCCCGGTTGCAGCGTGGCAGACGTACTACGTAAGGCTATGGCCGTGAAAGATTCCTCGAGGCTGCGGATCGGCATGATCGGTGCTGGCGGCGTTGCCGCCCGGCACGCCCAGGTGCTGACTGGCTTTCCGGACGCCAGAGTCGTGGCGATCGGCGATCTGGACGCCGCGAGAGCCACCGCCCTGGCCGACACCTGCGGGGCCAAGGCCTATGCCGATCCCGGCAAGATGCTGGACGACGAGAAACCCGACGCGGTCTATATCTGCGTCCCGCCCTTCGCCCACGGCCTGCCGGAACTGGCCTGCGTCAGTCGGGGCATCCCGTTCTTCGTCGAGAAGCCGCTCTCGGTCGAACTGGCCGTCGCCGAGCAGATCGAGGCTGCCGTACGGGACGCCGGGCTGATCACGGCAACCGGCTATCACTGGCGCTACTCCGACATCGTGACCGAAGCCGCCCAGATCCTTGCCGAGCACTGCCCGCGGGTGGTGATCGGCTCATGGCTTGACAAGGTGCCGCCGGTCCCTTGGTGGGTACAGCGGGACCGATCCGGCGGCCAGGTCGTCGAGCAGCTCACCCACGTACTCGACCTGCTGCGGGCCCTTGTCGGTGAAGTGCAGTCCGTCCAAGCCTCGAGCAGCCGGGCTCCGCGGCCTGAGCATCCCGACAGCGACATCGACGACGTCACGGTCGCCACCCTGCAGATGGTCGAAGGCGCCTTGGGCACGCTCACCGCATCCAGCTTGCTGAGGCACAAGCATCGGGCGGGTCTCGAGATCATCGCCGACGGACTGGCTCTCGATCTGACCGAAACCGAGCTGCGGATCTCCACCAACACGTCGCCGGTCACCCGCTTTCCCGGTAATGACCCCAAGTTCGACGTGGACCGCGCCTTCGTCGACGCGGTGTCCGGGCGAGGCGACGACGTACGGGCGCCGTACGCCGAAGCACTGCAGACCCACCGCCTCGGCCTGGCCATCGCCGAGTCGGCGGCCACCGGCCGGCCGGTCTCGCTGACGCCGGGCCGCCAACCGGACCCGACGCAGCGATGACCGGCACCATCGCGACGCTGGTCGTGGACGCCCCCGGGCAGGCGCGGCTCGACGAGCAGCCCGA
>JACCUM010000226.1 GCA_013811805.1 Geodermatophilaceae bacterium
GTCAGTGGAGCCGGCGCTGACCGCGGCCGGCGGCGCGAGAGGAACCTGGTGAGCCGCGCATGAGCACCCACGGGACCGCCACACCAGGGGCAGTGACATCAGAGCACCCGGCGTCTAAGTCGGCGCATGCTGCTGCAACGACGACCGGCGAAGATCGGCCGCATGACTCCAGTCCGTTCAGCCTGAAACAGCTCGAGCGCATCGACGAGGCGTTGACGATGGCCAGCCGGGAGACCGGGATCAGCTTCACGGTCTACGTGGGGCGGCTGTCCGGTGACACCCGAGCTACGGCGGAGGCGCTGTTCCCGCGGCTCGGTGCCAAGGCGCCCATCGGAGTGTTAGTGGCCGTCGACCCGGGACAGCGCGTTCTCGAGATCGTCACGGGTCAGGTGTCGGTCAAGCGGCTGCCTGACCGTTCCTGCGCACTGGCGGCGCTGTCGATGACCGCGGCCTTTGGTTCAGGGGACTTGGTCGGCGGGATCGTGAACGGGCTTCGGATGCTCTCCGACCAAGCCGGGCACCCTGCACGGCTTCGCTGAGCCGCCCACCGACGATCAGCCGCCGGTTTGGGCGTCTCGTGCTCGGCATCGAAGCGCTCGGGCGATGCCGTCGCTGGACTCGGTGATCAGCCGGCGCAACGCCGAGGGGTGTGACTCGTCGGCCAGCCAGGCATCAGCCGCGTCCAGCGTCGACTGCTCGACGACAGCCGGAAAGAGGTAGGCCGCAACGTTCTTCGCGATCTCGCCTGGACGACGCTCCCAGATGTCACCGACCTCGGCGAAGAACCGGTCCGCGTATGGACGGCAGATCTCGGTCTGGGCGGGATGCCAGAAGCCGATCAGCGTGGCCTCCTGGACGGCATTCGGAACGTCCTCGGACAAACCCAGCGCCCAAGCGCGTTCCTTGGCCTCTGCCGTGGGCCGCAGGGCGTTGGCTGTGGCGGCTCGACGTTGACCGGTCGAGGTCGGATCGCGCTGCAACTCGTCCTCGATCTCCGCGCCACCGGCTGCCCCGATTGCTACCAGGCCGTTGAGCAGTGCCCAGCGCGCCTCAGCATCGACGGTGAGGCCCTCCATGGTGAGCGATCCGTCGAGCAGCGCCCGCAGCCGGCCGGCGTGCTGGTCGGTGCGGGCGGCGGCAGCGAAGGTCCGTGACCAGGCGAGTTGGACGTCACTGCCGGCCGGGGCCGCTTGCAGGCCCTCCCAGGCTTTGTCGGCCAGCTGCGCCCAGCCGGTCGAGGCCCAGGACGGATCGACGAACGTGGCCAGGGCGCTCTGCACCTGGCGCAACAGAGCTTGCACGACGCTGATCTCGTCCTCCGCGTCGATTCCGGCCAGCACCAGCCGGACGTACTCCCGGCCGGACCATTCCGCGTCGCGGGTCATGTCCCACGCCGCCGACCAGCACAACGTCCTGGCCAGCGAGTCGGTCAGTTCCCCGATCCGTTCGGCGAGGGTGGCCAGTGATCGGTCGTCCAGCCGCAGTTTGGCGTAGGTGAGGTCGTCGTCGTTGACCAGTACGAGATCTGCGGCCGGAAGGCCGACGATCTCGCTCACAACCGTACGTTCGCCCTCGACGTCCAACTCCACCCGCTGGGTGCGGACCACACCCTGCGGTCCGGCCGAATACAGCCCGACCGCCAGCCGGTGCCGCCGTAGTACCGGATGTTCGGGGACCGCGCTCTGCAGGACCGCGAAGGACGCGTAGTTGCCGTCCGCGTCGAGCTCGTAGGTCGGTCGCAACGTGTTCACCTGACTGGTGGCCAACCACATCTCCGACCAGTCCGACAGATCCCGGCCGGAAACCTCGGACAGCACCGCTAGGAGGTCGGCGAAGGTCGTGTTTCCGTACTCGTACCGCTTGAAGTACACCTTCATGGCATCGAAGAACTGGTCCTGGCCGACGTAGGCGGCCAACTGCTTGAGCACCGAGGCACCCTTGGCGTAGGTGATCCCGTCGAAGTTGACCTCGACCGCTTCCACGTCTGGGATATCGGCAGCGACCGGGTGCGTCGAGGGCAGCTGATCCTGGCGGTAGGCCCAGGTCTTCTCGATGTTCGCGAACGTGGTCCAGGCGGTGTGGTACTTGGTGGCTTCGGCCTGGCACACGACGCTGGCATAGGTGGCGAAGGACTCGTTGAGCCACAGGTCGTCCCACCAGCGCAT
>JACCUM010000211.1 GCA_013811805.1 Geodermatophilaceae bacterium
GAACAGCTCGACGCGGGTCTCCGACCACAACTGATGGCCGAAGAAGTACGGCGAGTTCGCACCCATCGCCAGCTGTGGGCCGAGCAGCAGCTGAGCGGCGTTCCAGTTCGCGGCGAAGTCATGCGGAGCGACCTGAAGGTGCAACTGCATGCTCGTACATGCCGATTCCGGTGCGATCGTAGGTGAGTGAACCGTGAGCGGTTCCGGTCCGGCGATGTCGATGAGCAGATCCTCGCCGCGCGAGGAGAAGATCGACGCGTTCAACGCCTCGTACCGGGTGGACGGGCTCATCCAGGCGCCCTCGAAGTGCTCGGGCATGACGGTCGGCAGGATCCCGATCATCACGATGTGCGCGCCTTGGGAGTTGGCCTTGATCTCGGCAGCGTTGAGGCTGGCTCGCAGGTGCGCCTCGAGTTCCAGCGCGCTGGTGCCGGGCAGTCGACGCGGCGGGACGTTGAACTCGATGTTGTACGCGCCGATCTCAGTCTGGTACGCCGGATCGGCGATCTGTTCGAGCACGGCCGCGTTGGACATGGCCGGCTGCCAGTCGGAATCGACCAGGTTGAACTCGATCTCCATCCCGGTCAGCGGTTTCTCGAAATCGAAACTCGACTGGGCCAGCATGCGTTCGAAGACGTCGAGGCAGGTGCGCACCTTGGCGCGGTATTCGCGACGGTGCTCGCGGGTGTACTCGATCGCCTCGATTTCGTCGCCCACGGGACAAGGTTGGCACATCGCGAGCGCCCCGCGAGACTCCCTCCCGGCTCACCGGAAACTCTCAGCCACGGCTGGCACGCTGGTCCCATGACCGGGGAACGGCTGCTGCTCGTCGAGGACGAGGACAATCTGCGCTCGATGCTCACGGCCGCGTTGCGGCACAACGGGTTCCAGGTGGGTGAGGCGGCCGACGGCAGCGCTGGGTACGACGCCGCCGTGGGCAGTGACCACGATCTGGTGGTCCTGGACGTCATGCTTCCCGACATCGACGGTTTCGAGGTCTGCCGGCGGCTGCGATCGGCCGGCAGCCGGGTGCCAGTGCTGTTCCTGACCGCCCGGGATGCCACTGAGGACAAGGTCCGGGGGCTGACCCTGGGCGGCGACGACTATCTGGTCAAGCCGTTCAGCCTCGAGGAGCTGGTCGCCCGGATCCGCGCGCTGCTGCGCCGGGCCGGGCTCGCGCCGGAGAAGAGCACAGTGCTGACCTACGCGGATCTGGAGATGGACGACGACGCCCATCAAGTACGTCGGGCCGGCGAGGAGTTGTCCCTGTCGCCGACCGAGTACAACCTGCTGCGCTATTTCATGCTGAACCCTGGTCGAGTGCTGTCCAAAGCCCAGATCCTCGACCGGGTCTGGAACTACGACTTCGGCGGAGACGGTGGGATCGTCGAGACCTACATCGGATACCTACGGCGCAAGGTGGACGCGATGGAACCCAAGCTGATCCACACGGTTCGAGGAGTGGGCTACACCTTGCGTACGGCCGGCTAGCCGGTGTCACTGCGAGCCCGGGTGCTGGCCGGCACTCTGCTGATCGGGGTCCTGCTGTCGCTGGCCGCCTTCGTGGTCGTGCAGAGCACCTCGGACTCCCTGCTTGCCCAGCTCGACCAGCAGCTCGAGGATGCACGGGCCCCGCTGACCCGGCTGTACTCCCTTAACCGCGCGGAGCCCTACGACGGCGGCGGTGGACCGTACGGCGGCCCGTACGAAGAGCCGACCGGTAGCGCGTACGAAGAGCCGATCGCCGGCCCGAGACTGACCGCGCTCTACGTTCTGGTCTGCTATCCGGACGGCACGCAGATCGCGATCTCCACGCCCGACATCGGCGACGCCGCACTTCCCGACATCGAATGGCCCCAGGCCTGGCGGGCTGCCGAGACCAGGACGCCGTACACCTTCGACAACGGGGAGGTCCGGCTACGGGTTCTGGCCTATCCCGAGCCCGGCTCCGACGGCACGGTGATCCTGGCGTTGCCGCTGACCGCAGTCGATGCCACCGTCGCGCGGGTGACCGCGGTCGCCTGGGTGACCACAGCCGCGATCCTGGCTGTGCTGGCACTGGTGGCGTGGTGGGTCATCCGGCTCGGGATCCGACCGATCAAGCAGATGACTGCCACCGCTTCGGCCATTGCCGGCGGGGATCTCACGCACCGGGTACCCGAGGCGCCGGCCAAGACCGAGGCCGGAGCTCTGGGCCGCTCGTTGAACGCGATGCTGTCCTCGATCGAGGCCGCCTTCGATGCCCGTGGCCGCTCGGAGCAGCGGCTGCGCCGGTTCGCCGCCGACGCGTCGCACGAGCTCCGCACCCCGGTCACCACGATCCGCGGGTACGCCGAGCTCTACCGGGCCGGTGGCCTTCGCGGCGCGGGCGAACTGACAGAAGCCATGGGCCGCACCGAGAGTGAAGCCATTCGGATGGGGCGGCTGGTCGACGACCTCCTCCTGCTCGCCCGCCTCGACCAGGGCCGGGCCCTCGAACGAAAGCCCGTCGACCTGACCCGACTGGCCGTGGACGCGGCCGCAGATGCCTCGGTACGCGATCCCGAGCGCGAGATCACCGGACCGGACTCGTCCGAGCCGGTGATGGTGCTGGCCGACGCGGACCGGCTCCGTCAGGTGATCTCGAATCTCGTAGGCAACGCCTTGGTGCACACACCTGCGGGGTCACCGGTCTCGATCGAGGTACGGACCACTGGCGAGCACGGCGTCCTACGGGTGATCGATCATGGCGCGGGGATGCCGCCCGAGGTCGAGCAGCGGGCCTTCGAGCGCTTCTACCGCGCCGATCCGGCTCGCTCGCGGCACCGGGGCGGCAGCGGACTGGGGCTGTCCATCGTCGAGTCGACCGTCGCAGCGCTCGGCGGCGAGGTGTCCTTGGAGACCGAGGCTGGACAGGGCCTCACCGTCACCGTGCGCCTACCCTTGGCCGAGTCACCGCCCTGACTTGGCTTGGCTCAAGGACCCCTTGTGGCAAACCTATTGGCACAGGGGGTCCTTGACTGGCCGTGACCACCCCGGGCTCGCCCAGGGCTTGGTTACCCGGCGGCGGCTCTTTTGCGCCGCGGAGGGTGCTCCGGACCGCTTAGCACTCACATCGAGCGTGCGCTCATGGCTCAACAATTGTTCTGATGACTCATCCGAAAGAACGTGGCGGGCCAGCCTCGAAGCGCGAATCGCAAACCGCAAACCGCAAACCGCAGGTCGGTTGTCCCCAGCCCTGGCTCATCCGCGGAAGTGCAGGTGGCGTCCGCGTCGATCTCACTCAGCAAGACGGCCACGCTGCCGAACTGGATGTTGCCGGCTTCGTACGGGTGCCACCGGCTGTTGCGGTCCGCTCAGTGCAGCGACCAGTCGGCGCTGGCCGGCTGGTACCGGCGTTGCGCGATGTTGCCATGGGTCCGCTCACCGGGCCCGTCCCACGGTGGCCGGGTCTCGCAGAGGGTGACGCTCCTTCCCCGTACGTGTTACTCGACCCTCAGTTGGTCCCCAAACTGTCGCGGCGACTGCGATTCGCAATAGCGCTCGATACGGGAGTCCGGCGGCGTCGAGCCCGAAGGCCGATGAGACCGTGGGTTTGTCGGACGCTGTGCGAGAACCTGCAGCAATCGAGGGGAAACTGCAGGTATCGGCACAGCACCCTCGTTCTCGGGCTCACCGGCTGGGAAAACTCGGTCAGCGGGCCAGCACCGTGAGCCACCGCGCTGACCACACTGCTGCCACCGTCATGGAGGCGAACGTAGCCGCTTGGGAAACATTTCGGGCCGACTGGGCAATGTGCATAGCTGATCCCGGGTACCGGTGTGACGATTAGGCAGAATGGTCGATCTGGACCGCAACTGTTGTCCGATCGCTGAACGTCGGCGATCCTGGGGTTATGAGCGTAGACACCCTACGAATCGATCTCACCCCGGATGAGCGGGCAGCCGACCTGAGCGCCGAGCAACTCAAGCAACTCGTCGGCCTGGTCGACTATGACGCGGCCACCGATCCGTTCCCGGTGACCGGCTGGGATGCGGTCACCTTCATCGTCGGCAACGCCACCCAGACCGCTCACTTCTACAGCTCCGCCTTCGGGATGGACCTGGTCGCCTACTCGGGTCCGGAGACCGGCAATCGCGACCACAAGGCCTACGTTCTGAAGAGCGGTTCCTGCCGCTTCATCATCACCGGCGGGGTCGCCCCGGACAGCCCGCTGCTCGACCACCACCGCGCGCACGGGGACGGCGTCAGCGACATCTCCCTCGAGGTCCCCGATGTGGACAAGTGCATCGAGCAGGCCCGCTCGCAGGGGGCCACGATTCTTGTGGAGCCGCACGACATCTCTGATGAGCACGGCACCGTACGTAGCGCAGCCATCGCCGCGTACGGCGACACCCAGCACACCCTGGTCGACCGGTCGCGCTACACCGGCCCGTATCTGCCTGGCTTCCAAGCCCGTACGTCCGGGTACGTCAAGAGGGACGGAGCCCCCAAGCGGCTCTTCCAGGCGCTCGACCATGTCGTCGGCAACGTCGAGCTAGGCAAAATGGACGAGTGGGTCGGCTTCTACAACAAGGTCATGGGCTTCGTGAACATGGCCGAGTTCATCGGCGACGACATCGCCACGGACTACTCGGCGCTGATGTCCAAGGTCGTGGCCAACGGCAACCACCGGGTCAAGTTCCCGCTCAACG
>JACCUM010000252.1 GCA_013811805.1 Geodermatophilaceae bacterium
CTGGATGTCGGTTGCGGCCCGGGGCGGCTCAGCGCGGCGTTGACCGAAGCCGGGATCAGCGCACTGGGCATCGACGTGTCCGCGGCGGCGGTGCAGATGGCCAGGCAGCGCGGTGCCACGGCACTGCGCCGAGACGTCTTCTCCTCGGTACCCGGACAGGGCAGATGGCCCAATCTCCTGCTGGCCGACGGCAACATCGGGATCGGTGGTGATCCGGTCGCCCTGCTGCGGCGGGTCGAGACCATGCTCGCTCCAGGTGGCCGGGCCGTCGTGGAGGTCGACCCGCCGGGCGAGGGAGTCAGCTGCCGGATGATCCGGCTGGAGGTCGACGAGCTGGTCAGTTCCTGGTTCCCGTGGGCACGGGTAGCAGCCGAGTCCATCCGTGACCTGGCTGAACAGTCCGGTCTGGCCTTCACCGGGCTCGACCAACGGGGAGACCGTTGGGTCGCGTTGCTGGATCGTCGGCTGTCATGACGTCCTTGATACCGCGCGAGGAGACCTTCACCAGTCGTGGTCGCTCGCCCGCGATCGCAGCCCGGGTCGGAATCTGGCTGGGGATCGCGATCACCGTCTGCTTCGTCACGGGGTTGCTGTCCCACGCCGCCCAGGATCTGGTCTGGTTCCCGTGGCCCGCGCAGCCGAGCTGGGGATATCGCGTCACCCAGGGGGCGCATGTGATCAGCGGGGTCGCCGCGATCCCCCTGCTGCTCGTCAAGCTCTGGTCGGTCTACCCAAGGCTGTTCGTTCGTCCCCCGGTCCGATCGCTGCTGCACGGCTTGGAACGGCTGTCCCTCGCCGTACTCGTCGCTTCGGTGATCTTCCAGCTGGTGCTCGGCGTCCTGAACATAGCCAAGCTCTACCTCTGGCCCTTCGACTTCCGTCAGGCCCACTTCGCGGTGGCCTGGGTGGCCGTGGGGGCGTTGTTGCTGCACATCGCGGTGAAGCTACCGATCATCCGTACGGCGTTGGACCGGCCACTGGAAGCCGACGATCTGCTGCCAACCGCAGCTGGCGCCCCCGACGGCGAACCGGGGACGAGCGGACGGGACACGGGGTCGCCGGCCTCGGATGCACACGAGGATGACGCCGCAGCCTCGGCAGCCCACGACGACGCGCACGTAAAAAGGACGGGTCTGCCTCGGCGTACGGTGCTGGCCTCGGCGTATCTGGCCTCCGGTCTGGCGGCGCTGTCGGTCGCCGGCGGATCGATCCCTTGGCTGTCGAAACTGGCCGTGTTCTCGCCATCGACCGGAACCGGACCGCAGGGCGTGCCGATCAACCGGACCGCCGAGGCGGCGGGGATCACCAACGAGGCCGTTGGCCCCGCGTTCTCGCTGTCGATGGTGTCCGAGACTGTCACCCAACAGTGGAGCCTCGACGAGCTGCGTGCGCTGCCGCAGCACACCGTCAGGCTGCCGATCACCTGCGTCGAAGGATGGTCGACCAATGCCGAGTGGACCGGCGTCCGGGTCAGCGACCTGCTTGGCAGCATCGACGCACCGGCTGACTCGCGGCTGCGGATCATCTCGTTGCAGACCCAGGCGGCGTTCGGCGAATCGATCCTTCCGCCGCAGCACTCGGCGGATCCGACGACCCTGCTTGCGCTGCGCCTCAACGGTGAGGAGCTGGTCCTCGACCACGGCTTCCCGTGCCGGCTGATCGCCCCGAGCCGCCCGGGGGTCCTGCAGACCAAATGGGTCACCCGGATCGAGGTGATCTGATGACGCGCACCGACGAACTCAAGGCCGCCGCCCCGCGCCTGCTCATCGGCCTGGCCGGCCTGGTGCTGATCGGCGTCGGCGCGATCGAGCTGCTCGAGTTCGATCTCGTCGACCTTCTCTGGGTGGCGTTCTGGCTCGCGGCGGGGGTGGTCCTGCACGACGGTGTCCTGGCTCCGGCCACCACGGTTCTGGGCACTCTGACCGCCGACCGGGTGGCGGCCGACCGGCGTCGGGTCCTGGTCATCGCAGCGGTGAGCATCGGCTCTCTGACGCTGCTCGCCGTACCGCTGATGCTGCAACAGGATGGGGTCACCGGGAACTCCTCGTTGCTCGGCCGCAATTACCTGGTCGGCTGGCTGGTTGCGTGTGCGCTGGTTCTCCTCGGCGCTACCGTCGCAGCAGTTGTGGACCGGGCCCGTGCCAACCGTGTTTCCCCGAAATCCACAGCCGCCCGCTGAATCCACAACTGTTCAGATCAGCACCCGAGCGTGACCCGGATCTCGCAGGCTTACCCGGTAGTCGCGGTGCCCATCCGGGGCCTCGCGGAGGAGAGATCCGGGGACACCATGAG
>JACCUM010000266.1 GCA_013811805.1 Geodermatophilaceae bacterium
TTCCATCGGCGTGTCGCCACCATAAGGTCAAGATCACCAATCAAGAGCGAGCCGACGGGACCCGTACCCGTCGTTGCTGCCGCACTTGTCCCGAAGACACCGCCGGCCGATAGGACAAGCCGAGTGAGGGCCGTACCCTCTCGATGGTCCCGCACGTCAACCCCGATGAGGCCGCCACCCAACGACGGATGCCCCAGCTGCATGGTTCAAGCAGGACGGGCAGATTCAGCTGGCTGCGACGACGGCCGCCAAGCGCTGGGCGACCGAATCGGCTTGCTCCTGGGTAGGTGCCTCGACCATCACGCGGACCAGCTGCTCAGTCCCGGAGGGGCGCAACAGCACCCGGCCGGCGTCTCCGAGTTCGTCCTCGGCGACACGGACGGCGTCGGTCACGGCATCGGACTCGGTCACGGCGCTGCGATCGGAGACGGCCACATTGAGCAAGATCTGCGGCAGTCGGGTCACCACCGAGGCCAGTTCGGCGGCGCTCCACCGGGTCGCCGCCATCCGGGCGGCGAGCATCAGACCGGTGAGCAATCCGTCGCCGGTGGTGGCATGCTCGGAGAAGATCAGGTGCCCACTCTGTTCCCCGCCAAGGGAAAGGTTCCTGGCTCGGAGTGCGTCCAGGACATAGCGATCGCCGACGTCGGTGGTCAGGACCGAGATCCCGGCCGCGGCCATCGCCTTGCTGAATCCGAGATTGCTCATCACCGTGGCTACGACGGTGTCCTCGGTGAGGCGGCCGGCTTCCTGCAGCGCTATCGCGCAGATGGCGAGAATCTCGTCACCGTCCACGATCTGACCGTCGGCGTCGACGGCAAGGCAGCGATCGGCGTCGCCATCGTGGGCGATTCCGAGGTCGGCCCCGAACTCGACGACCGCCTGTTGCAGCGTCTCGAGGTGGGTGGAGCCATATCCGTCGTTGATGTTCAGCCCGTCCGGGGCGTCGCCGATGGTGTGCACGGTCGCACCGGCGTCGGTGTACACCCTCGGCGCATGGGCGGACGCGGCGCCGTTGGCACAGTCGACCACCAGAGTCAGCCCGTCGAGGCGATGGGGAAGTGCTGAGAGCAGATGCTCGCGATAACGGGCCGCGCCGAGAACATCGTCGTGCACCCTGCCCACATCGGCACCGACAGGCCGTACCCGGTCCGTCGTACCTCGCCGGACTCGAGCCTCGATGATTTCCTCCAGTTCGTCGGAGAGCTTGTGGCCCCCGCGGGCGAACAGCTTGATGCCGTTGTCGGGCATCGGATTGTGACTGGCCGACAGCATCACGCTCAATTCGGCTCCGGAGTCGGCCGTGAGAAAGGCAAGCCCTGGGGTGGGAAGAACGCCACAGCGGAGCACGTCCACACCGGCACTGGTCAGCCCCGCCACGACAGCCGCTTCGAGCATCTCTCCGCTTGCGCGCGAATCGGAACCGACCAGCGCCAACCGGCGAGGCGCAGGCCCGGCTGAGGGTCCTGAGTTCGACGCGCCTGCTGAGTCCACGTCAGTGAGAACCTCGGCCGCGGCGACGGCGACCGAGAGCGCCAGCTCAGGGGTGAGATCGCCGTTGGCCAGACCGCGGACACCGTCGGTACCGAACAGCCGACCCATCGGCGGCGGCACTGAGGTCAGCGCTTGGAGTACTGGGGCGCCTTACGGGCCTTCTTCAGCCCGTACTTCTTGCGCTCCTTGGCCCGCGGGTCACGCGTCATGAATCCGGCTTTGCGCAGCACCGCCCGGTCATCTGGGTCCAGCTCGACCAGGGCCCGGGCGATGGCCAGGCGCAAGGCACCGGCCTGCCCGGTCACCCCGCCGCCGTGCAGCAGCGCCACGATGTCGTAGCTGCCCACCCGGTCCAAGGTGACCAGCGGTTCGCGGATGAGCTGCTGGTGCAGCTTGTTCGGGAAGTACTCGCTCAGCGCGCGGCCGTTGAGCTTGAACTGCCCCGTGCCGGGCACCAGGCGGACCCGCACGATGGCCTGCTTACGGCGGCCGACCGTCTGGACCGGCTTGTCGGTGAGTGCGGCAGTCACTGGGCAACCTGCTTGATCTCGAAGGGTTCGGGGGTCTGAGCGGTGTGCGGGTGATTCGGTCCGCCGTACACCTTGAGCTTGGTCAGCATCTTCCGACCGAGCGTGTTGTGCGGAAGCATTCCCTTGACGGCGGTCTCGATCACCCGCTCCGGGCGGGAAGCGAGCAGCTCGCCGACCGGGCGCTGCCGAAGACCGCCGGGATAGCCGGAGTGCCGGTAGACGATCTTGTCGGTTCGCTTGTTGCCGGTCAGGGCGATCTTGCCGGCGTTGATCACGACCACGAAGTCACCGGTGTCGACATGTTGGGCGAACTCAGGCTTGTGCTTGCCACGCAACAGCACAGCGACTTGGCTGGCCAGCCGGCCGAGTACCACGTCGGTGGCATCGATGACGTGCCAGTGGCGATCGACCTCGCCAGGTCGGGGGCTGTACGTGCGCACGGTCCTGCCTTCTTTCTCTGTCGTTCATGCTGGTCCGCGCTGCACACGCCCGAAAGGGCCAGCGGATCACACCCGGTCTCTGACGCGGCTGCACCGATTACGGTGGCTCGTGCGCCAACCGACAACGATACCGGCTGTCCGGAGTCCCGGCAAAGCCGGGGCAGGTGCGCCGGCCCAAGCGCCCGTCACGGGGCGCCCATCAGCCGAATCTGCTCCTGGACGTAGCCGCTCACTGCCGTGATGTCCGCAGGGTCGATGACCGCGGACACGTCGGTCAGTCCGAGATAACGCCCAACCCGGCTGTAGCAGCGTTGATACACCTGACCACCTTCTTGACTGGCCGGAATGTAGAAGCACGAGACGGTCGGATCCTCCGGAACGGTGAAGGTCACCCGGTCGGGGAACTCCTGCTGCTCGATTCTGTCGAACTCCGCGAGCACGGCATCGGCCTGCGCCGAGGACCCGAATTCATATGTCTGGAACTGATAGTCGGCGCCGGTGGCAGCGTCATAGCTGCTGCGGTTGTAGAGCCCGACGAAGCCGTTGTCGGGCAGCAGTTCGGCCTCCACCCGGGGATCGATGGACAGGTGCAGGTAGGCCGGCAAGTCGAAGCTGCCGGTGAACAGGTCCGGTTCCCCCGGCGGGGTGGCGGTACGGCGGGCCAGGTCGTAGGGATCCGGATCCAGTTCCGCGATCTCGTCCTGCGGCGTCGGCTGGAAATCTCCGAGGAGTTGACGCTGCTCCTCGAGCAACTCGGCGAGATCCTCCTGAGCCCGCTGGAGATCGGAATCGGTGTAATAGAGGTAGGCCAGCATCCGGCCCACCGGCTGCAGCACCTCGATTGTGACCTTGTCTTCGCCGTCAACCACGTCCGCGGTCGACACCGCCGGCAGACTCTCGAATCCCGGTAACTCGAGCCGCTCCGACCCGTTGATCTCTACGAAGCCGCTCGCCAGTTCCTCGGCGGCCACGGCGGCGGAGTCCGGATCCGACATCTCCGCGACGAGCGCGATCGAGCTGCGTGGCCCGTCGACCTCGTTGCGGCAGCTGACCCAGCCGGCCACGAACCCGTACGTCGTGTACGTCGCAGCCGCAGTGCCTTCGGCGAAGATCGTGAACTCCACACTCTCCGGGGAGATCACTGGGCGGGTCGGCAGACAGGCATTGTCGAGTTCGCTGAAGACGAATTCGGGCTGCACCGTTGCCCCAGCGATGCGGTGCGCCTCGGCGATGGTGCCGGCGCCGATCTCCGGCGCGGGCGTGGGGTCGGCGGTGGTCGGCCCGGACGTCTGCTCGGCTGGAGGAGCTGGGCTTGCCTGGCCGGTCACCACCGACGTGCATCCACTCAGGACGATCACACCAAGGAGAGCAGCCAACCCGCCTGTCCGCACTCCGGTCACCTTAACTTCTCCCCCGATCTGCGTCGCCCCGAGCGGAACGGATTGGCCCCCGCAATTAGCGTTGCCCCTGTGACTGATCTCCCCTACCTCCGGTTCCCGCATCTGCACGCCGACCTGCTGACCTTCGTGGCCGCGGACGCAGTTTGGCTGGCACCTGTGCAAGGTGGCCGAGCCTGGTGCCTGGCCGCGGACGACGCACCGCCTGGCAACCCGCGGTTGTCGCCCGACGGTGTACACGTCGCCTGGACTTCCCGCCGATACGGACATCCCGAAGTCGCGACCGCTCGGGTCGACGGTGGGCCGGTCCGCCGGTTGACGTACTGGGGTAACCCGCATACCAAGGTCGTCGGCTGGACGCCGGACGGCCGGGTCCTGGCCGCCTCGCCGGCCGGTGAGAACACCCTGCGCGACCACTGGTTGCGCGCCATCTCCCTCGATCGGGAGGTCGAGCGGCTGCCGTACGGTCCGGCGTCGGCGCTGGCCTGGGGTCGAGGCGGCGCCCTCGTACTGTGCAGCGCCTGGGCCCGCGAACCCGCCCACTGGAAGCGCTACCGGGGCGGGACGGCGCCGCAGTTGTGGCTCGACCCGGACGGCAGCGGCGCGTGGACCCGGCTGTTGCCCGAACTCACCGCTGGCCTTGCGTGGCCGATGTGGATCGACGGGCGAATCGCCTTCGTCAGCGACCACGAAGGGGTCGGCAACCTCTTCTCCATCGATCGGGGCGGGGCGGATCTGCGGCGGCACACCGATCACGACGACACGACCGGGTACGTCCGCAATCCGAGCACCGACGGGCGGCGGATCGTCTATCACGCGCGCGGTGACGTCTACGTCCTCGATGCACTGGGATCGGGCCAGGACGACCGACCACAGCCGCGCAGCCTGGACATCGATCTGGGTACGGCCTCCGCGGTGGACCAGCCGTATCCGGTCCCGGCGCCCAAGGCACTGGGAGACGTCGTTCCCGAGTACGACGCTGCAGGCAGCGTGATCGAGATCCGCGGTTGCGCCTACCGGCTCACCCATCGGGACGGCCCGGCGCGGGCGCTTTCGACCGGCTCCGGCGGGCGGATCCGTGAGCCGGCGCTGCTCGGTCGCACCGGAAAGGCGATCTGGGCAAGCGACGCCGACGGAGAGGACGGACTCGAGATAGCTGCCCTCGACGCGATAGCGGCCCCACGCACAATCGCGGGCGGGACGCTCGGTCGGGTCCTGCATCTGGCCGCGCACCCCTCGGGCAAGACGGTCGCCGTCATCAGTCACGACGGCCGGATCCGGATGGTCGACGTTGCCGACGGAGCGATCCACGAGGTGGCCCATGCTCCCGACGGTGAGCCCGACGGATTGACCTTCTCTCCCGATGGCCAGTGGTTGGCCTGGAGCCAGCCGCGCGGGGAACGGTCCGCCGCTCTCGTTCTGGCTCGCCTGGCAGACGGGCTGCCCACCGGCGAACTCGTCCCCGCGACCAGTGGTCGGTTTCGGGACTTCTGCCCGGCCTTCACGGCCGACGGGCGCTACCTTGCGTTTCTCTCGACTCGCACCTTCGACCCGGTGTACGACGTCCACGCGTTCGAGATGACCTTCCCGTCGGGGACCAGGCCGTACCTGATGCCGCTGGCCGCTGATGACCCGCTGCCCTTCGGTCCGAGCGTGGCTGGCTGGGGCTTTGCCTCCACGGAGTCGCCGGATGGCGCGAAGACCGTGACGCTGCCCCCACGGAGCACGCAGGTCGACGTGGACGGGCTGGAGGAACGCATCGCCGCCTTTCCGGTCGCGGCCGGACAGTACGAACGGCTGCGCGTCGCCGGGAATGCCGTGCTCTGGCTGCGGCGTACCCCCTCGGGTGTGTTGGGGACCGAGCGAGCCAAACTCACCGACCCCGCGCCTCGACCCGCGCTGGAACGCTTCGACTTCGCCAAGCGCACGCTGGTGGTCCTCTGTCCGGCGGTCGACTCCTTCGAGCCCAGTGGCGACGGGACCCGTGTGGTGGTCCGCGACGAGGACAAGCTGCTCGTCCTACCGGCCGACCGCGAGGTCAAGGACGACGACGATCCCGACCGGGTGACGGTGGATCTGGATCGGATTCGGCACCAGATCGACCGACCCGCTGAGTGGCAGCAGATGTATGACGAGGCGGCCCGCCTGATGCGCGATCACTTCTGGCGCCCGGACATGGGCGGGCTGGATTGGGACCGCGTCGTGGCGCGATACCGGCCGTTGGTATCCCGGTTGGCCAGCTACGACGACTTCGTGGATTTGATGTGGGAGGTGAACGGCGAACTCGGCACCTCACACGCCTACGTCATCCCGCCGGACGACCCCGGCGACGCGGAGAAGCAGATCGGTCTGCTCGGCGCGGACCTGCGCCGCGTCTCCGACGGCACCTGGCGGATCGAGCGGATCCTGCCCGGGGAGTCCTCGGATCCTCGCGCTCGCTCACCGTTGCGCGCTGCCGGAGTGGCCGTTGTACCGGGTGATGCTGTCCTTGCCGTGTCCGGTCGTGAGGTACCGACCGACCTCGGTCCGGCCGCCCTGCTGGCCGGCGCGGCCGATCGGATCGTGGAGTTGAGCGTGCGCCCTGCCGATGGCAGGCCGGCACGTCGGGTCGCGGTCGTGCCGCTCAGCGACGAGGAGCCGTTGCGCTACCAGCACTGGGTCGCCGACCGACGCTCCTATGTGGACCAACACGGGGAGGGACGGCTCGGCTACCTGCACATCCCGGACATGATGGCTGCGGGATGGGCTCAGCTGCACCGGGATCTGGAACGCGCGACTCAGCGGGAAGGCCTGATCGTCGACGTGCGCTACAACCGCGGCGGGCACACCAGCCAGTTGGTGATCGAGCGGCTGAGCCGGCGCGTGCAGGCCTATCAACTCGGTCGGCACCGCAGACCTGAGACCTATCCCGAGCAAGCGCCGCGCGGACCCGTCGTCTTCCTGGCCAACCAGTGGTCGGGCTCCGACGGAGACATCGTGTCCGCGATGGCGCAGGTGCTCGGTGTCGGGCCGGTGATCGGCGTCCGTACCTGGGGTGGGGTGGTCGGCATCGACGGCCGTTTCACCCTGGTGGACGGCACGTCGGTGACCCAGCCGAGGTACGCGACCTGGATCAGGGGGCCGGGATTCTCGGTGGAGAACTACGGCATCGATCCGGACATCGAGGTCGTCATGACACCAGCCGACCATGCGGCCGGTCGGGATCCGCAATTGGATGCCGGGATCGCCGAACTGTTCCGTCGCCTGGCCGACAACCCCGCGTCATCCCCGCCGGAGATCCCACCGCTGTCCCCCTAGCGGGGCACATCGTGCCAGCTCGGTCGGCACGCACTGTTCGCTCGATGTGCCGAAGCGGGCGCAGGTCAACTGAGGCAGGATCGGGATGTGCGCACCGTCGAAGATCACCGAGCCGCCGTCGCGGAACTATTCGCCCTGATGCCGGTGGAGATCGTCCCGCTCGGACAGGCCCGGGGCATGGTGCTGGCCGAGGACGTCACGTCGGTGACCGCGCTGCCGCCCTTCGACAACTCGGCCATGGATGGGTACGCGGTACGAGCGGCCGACCTCACCTCGGTACCGACGACCCTGCCGGTGGCCGATGACATCCCAGCGGGGCGGACGTCGGTGTCCCCGCTGGAACCCGGCACCGCGCAGCGGATCATGACCGGTGCGCTGCTGCCCCCTGGGGCCGACGCGATCGTCCCGGTCGAACACACCGATGCCCGGACAGATCGGGTCACGATCGACACCGCGCCCAGGCTGGGGGCACACATCCGCTCGATCGGTGAAGACATCGCTGCCGGTCAGGTCGCGCTCCACGCCGGAACGGTGTTGTATCCGGCCCAACTCGGACTGGCGGCCGCGATCGGGCATGCCGGGCTGCCGGTCCACCGCCGGCCCAGGGTGGTCGTGCTGTCCACCGGCAGCGAGCTGGTCGAGCCGGGCAGGACCCTGCAGCCGGGCCAGATCTATGAGTCCAACACCGCACTGCTCTGCGCCGCGGTCGAGGACGCCGGAGCCAGCGCCCGTGCAGTGCACTTCGTCCCGGACGATGTCGCCGAGTTCCTGGCCACCGTCGAGAAGGAGACCGCGGACGCGGATCTGCTGATCACCTCCGGTGGTGTCAGTGCGGGCGCGTACGAGGTGGTCAAGGACGCCTTCTCCGACCTCGGCACGGTGTCCTTCACCAAGGTGGCCATGCAACCGGGCGGACCCCAGGGCTGGGGACGGGTCGGCGACCTACCGGTAGTGACCCTGCCCGGCAACCCGGTGAGCGCTTTCGTGTCCTTCGAGGTGTTCCTGCGCCCGGCCCTGCGTACGGCGATGCGCCTGCCGGCGGCTGACCGCCCCCGCATCGAAGCCAGACTCGTCACCGATGTCGTCTCACCCGCCGGCAAGCGACAGTTCTTACGCGGACTCTTCGCCGACGGTGACGTCAGTCAGGTAGGCGGCCCGGGCTCACACCTGCTCGCCCACCTGGCCCGGGCCAACTGCCTCGTGGTCATCCCCGCGGACACCGAACAGATGGCCGCCGGCGACACCGTCGAGGTTTGGCTCTTGGAAGGAGCGGACCTGTGAGTGAGCATGGCAGCGAGGAACGACCCGAGCCGCGGCTCACGCACCTGGACGAGCGCGGTGCTGCGCGGATGGTCGACGTGACCGCCAAGGCGGTGACCGTACGGACGGCCACGGCGTACGGCCGAGTCCTGGTCAGCGCCGAGGTCGTCGCGCTGTTGCGCGGTGAGGGCGTCCCCAAGGGAGATGCCTTGGCCACCGCCCGGATCGCCGGTATCCAGGGTGCCAAGCGGACCCCTGAGCTGATCCCGCTCTGTCATCCACTTGCGCTGCACGGGGTTTCAGTTGACCTGAGCGTCGCCAACGACTGCGTCGAGATCACGGCGTCCGTACGTACGGCCGACCGCACCGGTGTCGAGATGGAAGCGCTGACCGCTGTGTCGGTGGCCGCCTTGACCGTGATCGACATGGTCAAGGCCGTCGACAAGTCCGCCGAGATTGCCGGTGTGCGGCTACTGACCAAGACCGGCGGCAAATCCGGGAACTGGACGCGAGAGGAAGGGCTCGATGGCTGATTTCCTGGCCGACCACGGCGATGCGTACGACGATCACGGCCAGCAGCCTGGGATGGCGCCCGAGGTACCCCTTGCCCGAGCCCACGTGATCACCGCGTCGAATCGGGCCAGTGCAGGGGTGTACGAGGACCGCAGCGGCCAGGTGCTAGCCGCCGGCTTGGCCGAACTCGGTCTGACCGTGAGCGGACCCGAGGTGCTCCCTGATGATGCCGCTGCTCTGACCGCCGCGCTTCGAGCCGCGGTCGACTTGGGCACCGAGGTGATCGTGACGACCGGCGGGACCGGGTTGTCACCCACCGACGTCACTCCGGAGGCCACCTCGCCCGTGTTGGATCGAGAGGTTCCCGGCCTGGCGGAGGCCCTTCGCCGCTACGGCCAGGACCAGACACCGTACGCAGTGATCTCCCGCGGGCTCGTGGGCGTTGCCGGCCGCTCGCTGGTCGTGAACCTGCCCGGCTCGACCGGAGGCGTCCGAGATGGCTTGGCCGTCCTGGGCCCTTTGCTCGGACACATCGTCAGCCAGCTCCGCGGCGGCGACCACTGAGTCCCGCGTAACGGGACTGAACCAACTGGCACGTCGGGCCGCGCGACGCCAGATGTCGTAGGTCTGCAGGTGACACGCCGCGCGTGTCCTCGGCAAACCTGCAACATCAGGCACCCGTCAAGTAATCCGGGACTGTCCGGTGTAGACGTTGCAGCCGGAGCCGCGGACGAAGCCGATCAGCGTCATACCGGCTTCGTCGGCCAAATCGGCGGCCAGCGACGACGGCGCCGAGACCGCGGCGAGCGTCGGGATTCCAGCCAGCAGCGCTTTCTGGGTCAGTTCGAACGATGCCCGCCCGGAGACCATCAGGATGCACCCGGTCAGCGGCAGCCGATCCTCGCGAACCATCGCCCCGATCGCCTTGTCCACGGCGTTGTGCCGCCCGACGTCTTCGCGAACGACCAGCAAATCGCCAGCCGCAGTGAAGATCCCCGCCGCGTGCAGCCCCCCGGTCTTGTCGAAGACGTCCTGTGCCGTGCGCAGCTTCTCCGGCAGCGCGAGGACGATGTCCAGGCTCACCGCGTTCAGGTCGGCGTGCAGGTCGTACGGTGAGTCCACGGTGACCGCATCGATGCTGGCCTTGCCGCAGATCCCGCACGAACTGGTCGTGTAGAAATTGCGAGTCACCGAAGCGTCGGGAGGGGCAACACCTTCGGCGAGTTCGACGTCGCTGACGTTGTATGTGTTGCGCCCGGTGTCGTCGACGCTGTCGCAGTACCTCAGGGTTCGGATGTCCTCGGACCTGCGGATCACGCCTTCGGTGGCCAGGAAGCCGTGCACGAGGTCCCAATCCGCGCCCGGTGTCCGCATCGTGACGGCCAGCGGCGTACCGGAGATCCGGATCTCAAGCGGCTCCTCGGCGGCGAGGACGTCGGGCCGGGTGACCCGTACGCCGTCGCGGACCCGCAACACGGGCCGACGGCTGGTCAACCGAGCCATGCCGTCGAGATTAGTGCGGCGGCGCTGGACCAGTGGAGCAGCGGTTTAGCCTGCCGTCATGGCCCCCCGCTACGACGCGATCGTGCTCGCCGGAGGACGCAGCAGCCGGATGTCGGGTCAGGCCAAGCCCCAGCTGACCGTCGGCGAGGCGACGATGCTCGAGCACGTTCTGCTGGCCGTACGCGGTGCCCGTACGCGTGTCGTCGTCGGACCACCGCAGCAAGTCCCGGACGGAGTCCTCGTCGTCCAGGAGGACCCCGCCGGCTCGGGTCCCGTTGCCGGGCTTGCGGCTGGCCTGACCCAGATCTCGGCTGACGTAGTCGTCGTTGTCGCCGCGGACCTGCCGTTCCTGACTCCCGAGTTGATCGAGACGCTCGTGGCCGAGCTGGGCGCGGACCACGACGCCGCCCTGCTGGTCGACGAGAACGGCCGCGACCAATACCTGCTCAGCGCCTGGCGCACCGGCCGACTGCGGACGGCGTTGGCCGAGCTGGGAGCGTTGGCCGGCCGCGCGATGCGCGAACTCGTTCGGACAGGTCGGATGTCCCGGGTCGAGGTCCCCGCCCCCTATGGCGCTCGGGTGCCGTGGACCGATGTCGACACCCCGGCAGATCTGGACCGTGCGCGAGCCAACATCCGGACCCAGCCCCAAACCGGACCTTCTCCGGAGAAAGTGCGGTCTGATCGGCCGCAGAAGTGACTTTTTCCGGAGAAGGTCCCCGAAAGCGGGTCAGCGGCCGCCGCGATCCCGGCGTACCTGCACGCTCTTACCCTTGATCGTGCTGGCCCTGAGGGCGGCGATGACCTCGTCGGCGGAGTCCGCAGGCACTTCGACGAGGGAGAACCGATCGGCGATCTCGATGGCCCCGATGTCTCGGCCGCTGAGCCGGGACTCGTTGGCGATGGCACCGACCAGGTCCTTTGGCCGGATCTTCGCGACCCGCCCAGCACCCACGAACAGCCGAGCCATGCCAGCGTCGGACGCGCCACCACGCCGTCCAGCTCGAGTCGCGGAATCCGGTCGACCGCCGGCGCCGGACTCGCCGCCGCTCGCGCCATCGAATCGGCCGGCCGACGGGGCCCGTCCGCGGGTCTCCTTGATCGGACGCGCTGCAATCTCCGGGATGTGCTCGTCGTCGGTCGCCGCTGCACTGGCCTCGTGGGCGAGCTTGACCGCGGCCAGGGCCACCTGCACGACGTCGAACTCATCGGTGAGGGTCTCCACCACAACCCGATAGGAGTCCAGATCATCGTCGAGCAGGCTCTCGTGCAGGGCGGCTCGGGTCAGCTCCAACTGCCGGGCCTGCAGGTCGGCGACAGTCGGGACCTTCTCGATGACGATCGGCTGCTTGGTCATCCGCTCGATCGCCTTGAGCATCCGGTGCTCGCGGGGCTCGGCTAGCGTGACCGCCACACCCTCGCGCCCGGCCCGTCCGACCCTGCCGATCCGGTGGATGTAGGACTCCGGATCCGACGGGACGTCGTAGTTGACCACGTGAGTGAGCTGCTCGATGTCCAGGCCACGTGCAGCGACGTCGGTGGCCACGATCAGATCGGCCGTACCGCCGCGAAGCCGTCCCATCACCCGGTCGCGTTGCGCCTGGTCCATCCCGCCGTGCATCGCCTCAGCCCGGTAGCCGCGACCGTTGAGTTGTTCGGCCAGCTGGTCGACCTCGGCCCTGGTGCGACAGAACACCAGCGCGGCGGTGGGCGCCTCGATGTCCAGCACCCGGCCCAGGGCCGCCGGTTTGTGCGCGCGGGCGACGATGTACGCGCTCTGCCGTACGAGGGGTGCCTCTCCAGCGGCGGTCGATTCGCGGCCCATCTGGATCCGGCTGGGATCGCGCAGGTGCTTGCGGGCGATCTTGTCGATCCGCGGTGGAAGTGTCGCTGAAAACAATACGGTCTGCCGAGTCTTCGGCGTCTCGGTCAGGATCGCCTCGATGTCCTCGGCGAAGCCCATGTCGAGCATCTCGTCGGCTTCGTCGAGGACGACCGTCTCCAGTTGATCCAGGCGCAGGGTCTTGCGGGCGATGTGGTCCAGGGCGCGCCCGGGGGTGGCGACGACGACGTCCACGCCACGTTCGAGGATGCGGAGCTGCCGCACGATCGGCTGGCCGCCGTAGATCGGCAGGACCCGGGTACCAAGCTCTCTGCCGTACCGGTGGATGGCTTCGGAGACCTGTACGGCGAGCTCTCGGGTGGGCACGAGGATGAGCGCCACCGGGTTCGGCTCCCGACGATACGGCGTCATCCGCTGCAACACCGGCAGAGCGAAGGCGGCCGTCTTGCCCGTGCCGGTCGCTGCTTGGCCTAGCAGGTCCCGCCCAGCCAGGATCGCCGGAATCGCCTCGCGCTGGATGGGGGTCGGCTCTTCGTACCCGAGACCGGCCAGCGCGTTGAGCAGTTCTGGACGCAGGTCCATCTCGGCGAAGCCGTCCG
>JACCUM010000282.1 GCA_013811805.1 Geodermatophilaceae bacterium
GAATTCGGGTTCGCAATCTTCCGGTATCGCAAGTACACCTGGTCCAGCGCACTGCTGGCCGGGCTGTTCGCCGGCGCGATGGCCGCCCTGCTGGACCTGGTCCTGTACTACCCGACGTGGGCCGGAAACTGGCAGTTGACCTACGTCGCGCTGGTTGCGGTGTCCGCAATGGTGATCGCTGGGGCCGGTGCCGTGCTGTTGTCCCGGGCGTTGGCGGCGACCGGGGCGCTGTCCCAGTTCGCCTCAGGCCGTACCCGGACCTGAGCTCACACCCACCTCCCCGGACTTTCTCCGGAGAATGTGCGGTCAGCGCGGACACTGAGGTGACTTTCTCCGGAGAAAGTGCGTGGTCGGGGTGGACGTGAGGGGCAGCACCGGGCCGGCGGCGGTCGCGGTCCACGGTTTCGGGTTTCGCTACACGGGCCGTACAGAATGGGCAGTCCGGGATGCGGAGTTTCGGATCCAGCCGGGCGAGCGGATCCTGCTGACCGGCGCGTCGGGTTCGGGCAAGTCCACGTTGCTGGCAGCGATGGCTGGCCTGCTCGGTCCGGATGCCGGCGACGCGCGTGGCGCCGTACGGGTCGATGGGCGTACGGCCGCCCAGGCCAGGGACCGGATCGGAATCCTCTTTCAGGACCCGGACTCCCAATTGGTGATGAGCCGGGCCGGGGACGACGTCGCGTTCGGGTTGGAGAACCGGGGCCTACCCGCGGACCAGATCTGGCCACGGGTACGGGCCGCACTCGACGCCGTCGGGTTCCGGTATCCGCTCGACCGATCCACCCATGCCCTGTCCGGTGGTGAGAAGCAGCGACTGGTCCTGGCCGGCGCCCTGGTCTCCGATCCCGGCCTGCTGCTGCTCGACGAGCCCACCTCGCAGTTGGATCCGGAGGGGGCCCAGTTGGTCCGGGATGCGGTCACCCGGATCCTGGCCCGTCGGGAGACAACGCTGGTCCTGATCGACCACGACGCCGCCCCCTGGCTTCCCCTGATCGACCGCGTCCTGGAAGTCCAATCCGTTCCGACTCAGGGGACCCCTACAACGTTAGGCACGTACCCGGGCGTCCCCGAGTCGAATGGCCCGACTCAGGGCGGCCCCGAGTCGAATGGTCCGACTGAGGGCGGCCCGGAGTCGAATGGTCAGATTGCGTCACAGCGCGGCGTTCGAGAGTTCGGCCCGGGATGGCGGCCAGCGACACCCGTCCTGCCGCCCCGTCGAGCCAAGCCTCCGTCCGGCCCGCCGGCGCAAGACCCTCGATCCGATCCGAGTGAAGGGCGCCCTCTGCCAACAGGTTCGACTCAAGGCGTCCTTCACTCCAGTGGCGAGGGGCCCGTGCTGTGGGCGGAGGGGGCGGGGTACGCCTATCCCGACGACGAGGCCACCCGCCCAGCGCTGCTGCCCACGGACATCCAACTCTGGGCCGGCCGAGTCACGGCAGTCACCGGTCAGAACGGCTCGGGCAAGTCCACCCTCGGCCTGCTGCTAGCCGGGCTCAATACGCCCACGGTCGGCCGGATCCTGGCCAGCCGGGTCCTCGCCGGCGAACTCGGCGACACAGCACCGCACCGCTGGCGCGCTCGGGACCTGGTCCAGCGGATCGGCACCGTCTTTCAGAATCCTGAGCACCAGTTTCTCACCGGCCGCGTCCGCGACGAACTCTCGCTCGGTCCGCTACGCGTGGGGGCCGGCGATCGAGCAGCGCACGATCGGGCCGAGGAACTCCTGGACCGCCTGGGCCTCACCGCGTACGCCGACGCCAATCCGTTCACCCTTTCCGGCGGTCAGCAACGCCGGCTCTCCGTGGCCACAGCGCTAGCCACCCGGCCAGCGGTGCTCATCCTCGACGAGCCGACCTTCGGCCAGGATCCGAGCACCTGGACGGAGTTGCTCCGGTTGCTGGTCGAGGCCCGGGACGCCGGAACCGCCCTGTGTCTGATCAGTCACGATGCTCGGTTGGTGGCCGCCTTCGCCGACCACGAGCTGCGGCTCGACGACCCCGACCCGACACGGACCAGCACCAGCACCAGCACCAGCACCAGCACCAGCACCAGCAGAGTTGATCATCGACACACAGGGGGATTCTCGGGGCAGACCGGGCCCAAAACCCCGCGTAGTTCCGATGATCAACTCGGTGGGGGGCCATTCGGATGACAAGTCCGAGCGTGGGGCAGCAGCCGCAGGTCTGGCTGGGGCGGATCAACCCGGTCGCCCAGATCATCGCGATCCTCGTCCTCACCATCACCGCGCTCGCGACCATCGACCTGCTCACCCCAGCCGTGCTCGTCGCTTCCGAACTGACGCTGCTCCCTGCCGCCGGGCTGATCCGAGCCCGACAGCTCTGGCGCCGTACCTGGCCGTTGCTGCTCAGTGCCGCTGGCGTCGCCTGGGTCAACCTGTTGTTTTCGGCCGGCGATGGCTGGGACTGGGTCGGGTCGGGCGCGCTGGCGTTGCGGGTGATCGCGGTGGCCCTACCCGGCGTACTCCTCGTCGCCAGTACCGATCCGGTACGGGTGGCCGACGCGCTCACCGTGCACTGGAAGGTGTCCACGCGACTCGCCTACGGAGCATTGGCTGCGATCCGGCTCGCCCCGCTGCTGGTGATCGAATGGCAGGCGATCCGACTGGCCCGGCGGGCGCGCGGCATCGATGCCGGCCGCAACCCGATCGCGGCCCTACGGTTGGTCGCCGGCGCGGCATTCACGCTCCTGGTCGGAGCGATCCGCCGCGGATCGCGCTTGGCTGTGGCCATGGATGCGCGCGGCTTCGATTCGTCGATCAGCCGCACGCAGCGTACGAATGCAAGAGGCTCGGTCTTGCACCGCCGCGACTATCTCTTCGTCGCCGCCGTCGTCACGCTGTGCGCAGCGACAACGGCTGTGAGCACGGCCACCGGCCTCTGGCATCCGGTCTTCGCCAGCTGAGGGTGCCGCAGAGTTCGCCGACCGCGGCCGCCCCTCGCGCGGCGCCACCCTCGCGTCGGTGGTACGGCGCTCCCGGTCGGGTCGGCCGTACGCCCGCTCGCGTCGGTCGTACGGCGCGTGCGGACACTTCGGTCGTACGGCGCGGCACGGTCACCTCCGTCGTACGGCGCGGCACGGGTCACCTCCGTCGTACGGCCGCACGCCCGGTCAGTCTCGGCGTTTGGCGATGACTGAGGTCCGCTGGTGCTCGGGCTCAGACGCGTACAACGGGGTTCCGGTCGGTGGCGGCGTGGTCGTCGGCGGCGCCGAGGTCGTGGGAGTGGTCGTCGGCGTCGGGGGGGGCGGTGGGGGTACGGCCACGGCCAGCGTGATCAGCTCGCCCGCGGCGACCTCAGTTCCGACCGCCGGGCTGACCTCGATGACCGTTCCAGGCGGTGCGTCGGATTCGACATTGTTCCGCTCGACGTTGGTGAAACCGGCCTCGCTCAATATCGTCTCGGCTTCCTCGACGGGGCGGTTGCGCACGTCAGGGATGGCAAGCACTCCGGTGCTGACCGTCAGCGTCACCGCTGTCCCGGGAGCAACCTGGCTCTCCTGAGCGGGGACGACGTCGATGACCTGACCCTGCGCCGCCAGCGACGGCTGCTGCCGGGAGGGGAGCACCTGGAAGCCGGCGTTCTCCAACGTCTGCCTCGCCTGCGCCTCGGTCAGACCGATCACCGGCGGTATCGCGACGACGTCCGGCCCGGAGCCGAGAACGAACCCGACCTCGGCCCCTTCGTCGACCGACTCCTGCGGGGACGGGGACTGCTCGATCACGAGGCCCTCATCGGCCGCATCCGAGGCCGCCTGGGTCACCTCGCCGACGTCCAGGTTGGCGGCCTCGATCGCGGTGCGGGCCTCTTGCTCGGTCAAGCCGTCGAGAGCCGGGACCTCGACGGTCGTCGTGGGTGGTGGCGTTTCGTCGTCGTTGCTGTTGAAGACCAGGAAGAGCGCCACTGCCGCGCCGATCAGAGCCAGCAGAGCCACCGCGAGGACCGCAAGTCCGATCCCGCGACGTCGAGCCCCGCCGTCGTCCTCCGCGGCCTGACTGTCCGGGCCGAGGACGGGTACGACCA
>JACCUM010000295.1 GCA_013811805.1 Geodermatophilaceae bacterium
CTTCTCGTCGAGCATCCGCCCGGTCATCTTCGGGAACCAGAAGTAGATCCCGCCGTACGCGGCGAACACGATTGTGCCGAACAGCACGTAGTGGAAGTGCGCGACGACGAAGTAGCTGTCGTTCAGGTGCCAGTCCAGGGGCGGCGCACCCAGGATGATTCCGGTCAGGCCACCGAACAGGAATGTGACCAGGAAGCCGACCGCGAACAGCATCGGCGTCTTGAAGTCAATCTGTCCCTTCCACATCGTCCCGATCCAGTTGAAGAACTTGATGCCGGTCGGGACCGCGATGAGGAAGGTCAGGAAGCTGAAGAAGGGCAGCAGCACCGCACCTGTGGCGAACATGTGGTGCGCCCAGACCGTGAAGGATAGGCCGGCGATGGACAGGGTCGCCAAGACCATGCCGGTGTAGCCGAACAGAGGTTTACGGCTGAACACCGGGATGATCTCGGTGATGATCCCGAAAAACGGCAAGGCGACGATATAGACCTCGGGATGGCCGAAGAACCAGAACAGATGCTGCCAGAGCATCGGTCCGCCGTTCTCGGCAACGAAGACCTGTGAACCCAGGTGTCGGTCGGCCAGCAGCACCAGCAGCGCCGAGGTGAAAATCGGGAAGGCGAGCAGCACGAGGATGCTGGTGACCAGGATGTTCCAGGTGAAGATCGGCATCCGGAACATCGTCATGCCCGGCGCCCGTAGGCAGACCACAGTGGCGACCATGTTGACGCCGCCGAGGATGGTGCCAAGACCAGCGATCGCCAGGCCGACGATCCACAGGTCGGACCCGACCCCCGGTGAGTTGTTCATATCGGTGAGCGGCGAGTAGGCGTACCAGCCGAAGTCCGCAGCACCGCCCGGAGTCAGGAACGAGGACATCACGGTCAAGCCGCCGAAGAGGAACAGCCAGAAGGAGAAGGCGTTCAGTCGGGGGAAGGCGACGTCGGGTGCGCCGATCTGCAGCGGTAGGACGACGTTGGCGAAGGCGAAGACCAGCGGCGTCGCGAACAGCAGCAACATGATCGTGCCGTGCATCGTGAACAGCTGGTTGTATTGCTCCGGGGACAGGAATTGGGTCTCGGAGCGGGCCAGTTCGGCGCGCATCAACATGGCCATCACACCGCCGGCCATGAAGAAGCCGAACGACGCAACCATGTACATGATGCCGATGAGCTTGTGATCAGTCGTACTCAGGAGGTTGAGGAAGACCGAACCCTTCTTCGCCTCCCGCGGAGGGCTCGGCCGAGAGACGATCGGCGCCGGAGCGATGGTCACGATGGGAGCTTAGCCCCGCCTCAGCCAACCGGCACCGCGGGCCACGCGATCCTGATGACCGACTTGGGCGGCCTGCTCTGCGGCCCCATTCGGCCCTCAGCAGACGACCTCGTGGGTGGCTCCCGGATGCGTGGGTCACCGTCCATGGTCCGGCTACGAACCGGTCGACCAGTGGCGACGACGGCTGCCGGTTGGAATCGGCGGCATACCCGTGTGCGGTGTAGTACACGTCCTGCACCACCCAAGTCGGAGGCAATCAGCGGCCGCTCGTCGACCAGTTTCGCGGGCGGTCGCGACGAGGGCCTCCCGATCCACACCGCGCAAGAGTCGCCTCCCACGAGGTGCTTAATCGCGTCCACTGGCCTCAGATGAGATCGCTGGAGGAGCAACTGTCGGGCGAGGGTGGCGCGGTTGAGGGCGCGCCGGTCAAGCTGGGCCTGGCGGTCCTACTGTCGGTGGCCATGACGCAGAGCCCAGAGAAATCGTTTGCCTTCCAAGTGCCGGATGATCTGACCGGAGGCGTGTACAGCAACGTCGTGGCTGTGTGGCACACGCCGTACGAGTTCACCCTCGATTTCGCGGTGATGCTCCCTGCTCAGCAGGTTCCCGGTTCAGATGGGAACAGCCAGGTGACCCCATGTCGGGTGGTCTCCCGGGTCAAGATCCCGCCCGCCGTGGTGTTCGAGCTGATGCGGGCTTTGAGTGTCAACGAGAATCTCTACGAGCAGCGAATCGGCCCGATCCCTCGACCCGGCCGCCAGGACAGTCAGTCTCCGCAGGACGGCGCGGCCGAGTAACCGGGCCGACATTAGACTAGTCGTTCGACTAGTCTGATGTGATGACCAGCGTCGGAGCGTACGAGGCCAAGACTCATCTACCTCGACTTCTTGAGCGAGTCGAAGCGGGCGAGACGATCATCATCACCAGACACGGTCGTGAAGTCGCCAAACTGGTCCCTGCCGACCGAGGAACGTCCAATCCGGACGAGACCATCGCCGAACTACGCGCCGCCCGTATCGGTGTACGCCGAGGCCGCAGCTCGGTACGACGGATGATCGACGAAGGTCGACGCTGATGCCGATCGTCGTCGATGCGTCGGTCACGATGGCCTGGTGTTTCGACGACGAGGCGACTGACCAGACCGACGGCGTTCTCGACCGTCTCCGGCAAGAGGAAGCCGTCGTGCCCGGGATCTGGCAGCTCGAAGTTGCCAACGTCCTGCTGGTGGCCGAGCGGCGCCGGCGGATCACAGAGGCGCAAGCCGCACGATTCCTCGACCTGCTGTCCCGCCTCCCGATCCGAGTAGACGCCTCGCCGACTGACAGCGTCGCAGTGCTGGCGGCCGGACGAGGACACGATCTCAGTGCCTATGACGCCACTTATCTCGTGCTTGCCGAACGGCTAGACGCGCCACTGGCCACCCTCGACGACAAACTCAGGTCCGGTTGCCGAGCCGCCGGAGTGCTGCTCATCCCCGACTAGTGCAAACAATTTGGTCATTCTGGCGGCACAGTCGCAGACGCCCAGGTTGGCCGTTTTGACAACGCGATCAGCCTCAGGTCCTTGTCGACGCGCAGCAGGGTCATCACTTGCTGTCTGGAGGAGGTACGAGGACGACGCTGAGGTTGGATGATGACCTGGTTCTCGAGCCGCTGCTGGGCCTGACTCAAACGACATCCCTCGGCGTCGTCCGCCATCCGTTGATCCTGTCGCTTTCACTTTCGATCGCGCGGGGGCGCTGGCGCAGACGCTCGACCGCCTGGCCAGTGACATCCGCGATCAGCTCGAAATCCTCGTCGGGGTGCAACACGATCAGACCGGCGAGCTCCGCGACGGAGGCAATCATCAGATCAGGGATGGATGGCGCTCGGTGCTGGGCCTGATCGGCCAGGAGGAGTTGAACCTCAAGTGCGCGGTCCTCGACCGAGGGAGTGAGGTACTCGACCGGCATCGCGGCCAACGGCGCCCCGGCAAACGCGAGTCGAGCGTCCCGCCCCGACCGCGCTGAGAAGTCGACCTCCAGACGGGTGACAGTCGTGATCCGCACATGCCCCCGCTCGACGCGTTCAGCCCGCACCTGCGCATCGACACTCTCACCGAGTCGCGAAGCTCACCAGGTCA
>JACCUM010000298.1 GCA_013811805.1 Geodermatophilaceae bacterium
TGCGGGTCTGCAGCCCACTCCACAGCAGGACGCCGTGGTCGGGAGGTTGCCCGCCGCCGCCGGGATAAAACGCCGACCGGTCCAGCACGATCCCGGTCTCGGGGTCACTGGCCAGCACCGTCGCATCCCATTCCCGCAGGGAGGCATCTGTGAGATCGAGGCGCTGGGTCCGGGAGTGCTCGTGGTGGGGCATGCGCCGGGTCTACCAGGCGTTGCCTTGTGAGGTTCCACGCAACGCTGGTCGCACGTCCACGAAGTACAGGATCGAGGCCACCATCGCGGGGATGCCGAGAAAGGAGATCGGCCCGGATAAGTAGGTCACGACGGCCGCCAAGGCGGTGATCCCCATCCAGGCCGGTTTCGTCAGCCGCTCGTTGGCCACAAAGCCGGCGTTCGGGCGGATCGTTGCATCCACGAAGGCCGCCACATGCAGGATCAGTGCGCCCCAGAAGAGGCCCACGAATATCCAGTCCTCGACTAAAGCCACACGTCGAGGGTACGCGGTGGGCTCGACCGCTCGGACGCGACGAGCCCCGGCGAGTAGGCCGGGGCTCGTCGTGCTTGCTTACGTCGGTCGTCGGAAGGTACGTGTCGATGCGGTGTGCTCAGTTCTTGGTAGACGCCTTGTTCGTACCGGACTTGCGGGTCGCAGTCTTTGCCGGGGCGCGCTTGGTCGCTGCCTTGGCAGCCGTCACCTTGGCAGCCGTGGACTTGCTGATCGCGCTCGACTTGACAGGCGTTGCCTTTGTGGCGGAGCCGTTCCGGCTCGAGGCCGGCTTGGTGCTGGCCTTGCGGACGGTCGCCTTGGCCTTGGTGGCGGTGCTGCCGGTCGACCTGCGGGCGTCCTTGAGCTCGCTCTGGGCGTCGTCGATCAAGTCCTCGAGCGCGTCCTCGACCCGGTCGACCGCGTTTTCGGCACCCATAAGAACGCGGGTGAAGCTCGGAGCGCGACGGAAGTCGGCGACTACCATCTGACCGCGCTTCTCATACCGGCGAACGGTCTTACGAGCGGTGGAGACGGCTTCGGTCAGAACCTCGCGGACAGCCGCCCGGACGGCCTCGGGGCGAACCGCGGCCGCCTGGGTGGTGGCCCGCTGACGGGCCTCGTCGGCCGCACCTCGGACGTCACCCGGCAAACCTTCTGCCCGGTTCTTGAGATCGATCGGCAGCGCTTCGGCGCGGGTACGCAAGTCGGTGACGAGGCCGCGGGCGAGCTTGGCGGCGTGGTCGCTGGCGCCGATGACGGCATACAGCGGTGTACGAGCCGTGCCGATCACAGTCTTGGTCTGCGTGATGGCGTTCTCGCCGGTGACCTTTGCCTCGTTGCTCAGGTCTTTGCCGAGCGTCTGGACGTCATGGGTGATGCTCATTCTGTTCCCTCCTCGGGGATTGGATCGGTCTTTGGTGCTGTGGTCTGACGTGCTGTGGTCTGACGTGCTGTCGTCTGGCTGTGCTCACGACAGAAGGTGTCGTAGAGCTCGAGAAGCACGTGCTTGTGTCGTTCGGACAGGTGCGGGTCGAGTCGGATGGCTGTTGCCACCTGCGCATCGCCCGGGCGTTCTTCCAGTAAACCGGCCTGTTGGTAGAGCGATTCGGCAGAGATCTGCAGACCCTTGGCGATCTGGGCCAGGATTTCGGCGCTGGGCTTGCGCAGCCCCCGCTCGATCTGGCTCAGGTAGGGATTGCTCACTCCCGCCGTTCTGGCCAGTTGGCGCAGCGACACCTTGGCGGTCTCACGCTGCTCGCGGATGAAGCCACCCACGTCGCGCACTGATTCGGTCAAGCTCGCCATGACATCGACGATACGACGGACTGCTAGCTATAGCAAGCGATCAGCTAGCACTGCGGTGGTGACCTCCCTCACGGCGCGAGCCACGACCCCTCTGCGGCGCGGATCGTGCCCACCGGTCGCCCACCGCCGAGCACCTTTCCGGTCGCCCACCGCTCCAGCACCTCGCCGGTCAGGCCCAGCCGGCGCAGACCGGCCACGATCACCGGCATCCGGGCGCGCTCGTTGCCGTCGTCGATCTTCACCACCACCGCGCCGGCACCTGGTACGGCCGCGACGTGCACGCCCTCGGCGCCGGCCTTGCTGAGCAGGTTCGGAAGTCCGGTCATCAATTCGGTGTCCTCCCGACCGGTCCCGGCGACGAGGAACGGGTAAGCCCGCATGGCGTCCGCGACCTCCCGGGCGGCTCCGGACTCGTCGGCCAATCGGAGGAACGCCCGGGCCAGCCCGGTCAGGGTCATCCCGAACAGCGGTGCGCCGCACCCGTCGACCGTGACCGGGTCGAGCGCTTCCCCGGCGTATTCGGTCAGCACGCCGCGAAGGTGGACCTGCAACGGGTGTCCAGCGTCCAGGTATGACCCCGTCGGCCAACCGTTGGCCAGGCAGGTGAGCAGCATGGCAGCGTGCTTGCCCGAACAGTTCATGTACGCGCGCTGCGGTCCACCTCCCGCCGCGAGTAAGGCATCGCGGGCGGCCTCGTTCATGGGCAACGCGGCCGGACACTGCAGGTCCGTCACGGACAGCCCAGCCGATTCCAGTGTCGTCTGGACACAGTCGACGTGCCCGGGCTCCCCGGAGTGTGAGCCGGTCGCGATCGACAAGGCTGCCTCGTCCAGGACGAGTCCGGCATGAAGCATTCCGATCGCTTGCAACGGTTTGACCGCGGACCTGGGAAAGGTGACTGCGTCCGGTTCGCCGACGGCAGCCAGAACACCTCCGTCGGCTCCCAGAACGAGCGCACTGCCCCGGTGCACCGACTCCACGAGACCGCCACGAACCACCTCGACCAGAACCGGGTTCGTCAGAGCAGTGCTCACGCGACCGCTGCCAACGGGCGTACGCCGAGCAGCGCCCGCGCGTCCGCGACCGACATGGGCGGGCGCTGGGCGATCTTGGCCATCCCTGCAGCGCGAGCGACGAGTTGAGTGTTGTCCCGCACCGGCTCTCCGGGTGCATAGGTCAACGTGTCCTCCATCCCGACCCGCAGGTGGCCGCCGGCCGAGAGCGCCGCGAGCATCACCGGGAGCGAGGTCCGACCGACACCGGTCGCGGCGAAGGTGGCACCGGCCGGCAGGACGCCGACTGCGGCGACCAGGGCGTGCGCCGTGCCCGGCATCCCACCCGGGACGCCCATCACCAGATCGACATGAACGTGCTCGCCGTAGGGCGGGCCGTGCTTGTCCAGCAGCCGCTGCAGGGTGGTCAGCTGCCCCAGGTCGAAGATCTCGTACTCGGGGACGATCTGGGCATCGCGCATCCGGTTGTGCAGTTCGACGATGAAGTCCCACCGGTTGAGGAAGACGTCGCGGCCGAAGTTGACCGTGCCCATCGAACAGCTCGCCGCGTCGGGTGCGGCCTCGAGGACCCGCAGCCGGTTCTCCTCGGGGTCGGTCACCGCTCCGCCGGTGGACAGCTGGACGATCAGCGAGGTCTGTTCCCGCAGCGCCTCGACGGTGTCACGCAGCCGATCGAGATCCAGGGAGGGACGCGCCTGCTCGTCGCGGATGTGCACATGGATGACCGCGGCACCGATCGCCTCGGCGCCGCGCGCGGTCGCCACGAGTTCGTCCAGGGTGACCGGCAGCGCCGGTACGTCGGACTTGCTGGATTCCGCGCCGGTGGGCGCGACAGTGATCAGTGTGCTGGCCGCAGGGCTGGACGGTGGGATCGGCGCAGTAGCCGGTGGAGCGTGACTCATGCCTTGATCGTGGCAGACCCGTCGCGCCCGGTGAGTCGGTCCCTGGCTGCGCGTCCGGCCGGCACGACGTCGTCCGGGACGGCATCGGGGTCGGGCTCGATCCGAGCCATGCTGCCGGCGACGAGAAGTTCCGCATCGTCGGGCACCGTGCGCTTGAGCGAGAGCAGCGCGATCGGACCCAGCTCGTAGTGCCAGGCCGCAGTGGTCACCGAGCCGACCGGGCGCCCGTCCCAAGTGACCTCGGTGCGCCGTTCGGGCAGTGCCTCGCTGACTCCGTCGAGGTGGACGAGGGCCATCCGGCGGGGAGGGCGCCCGAGGTTGTGTACCCGCGCCACGGTTTCCTGACCGCGGTAGCAGCCTTTGGTCAGGTGCACCGCCGTCCGTAGCCAGGCGAGCTCGTTGGGGATCGTCTTGTGGTCGGTCTCGAAGCCGTGCCGTGGGCGGCGGGCCCCGACGCGCAGCGCCTCGTACGCCGAGAGCCCGGCGGCGCCGGCACCAGCGTCGCGAAGTCTGCCCGCCCACGTCGTGAGTTCGGCTCGTACGACAAGCAGGTCGTACGAGCTGACGCCCCCCGCCGACGCTGGACTGGCCCGTACCCAGCCTTCAGTCAGCGCGAGCGCCTGGCCGGCCTCTGGGGTTCGGACCCCGATCGCGCGCAGAACCGCAGGTGATTCCGGGCCGGCCAGGGTGAGCAGGGCCCAGTTGTCGGTGACCGCGCGCGTCTCGACCCGAAGCATGAAGCGCATGGAATCCAGGAAGCTCAGCAGGCCGGCCCCGGTTCCCCCCTCGACGTCCAGCCAGACGGTGCCGGCGAGGTCGGTGACCTGAGCGTGGTGCTCGACGTGACCGGTGGCCGACAGCACAAGAGTCTCGGTGACCTGACCGTCGGCCAGACTCCGGACTTCTTGGGTGGTCAGGTCGTTGAGCCAGCTCAGCCGGTCCACGCCGTCGACGGTCAGGATCTCGCGGTGGCTCCGGTCGACACATGCCGCACCCTCGGCCAATTGGCGCTGTTCGCGAAGTGGGTCGCCGTAGTGAATAGCGACCGCGGCGTCCTCGTCCTCACCGGCAACGGCGCCGGGAAGGTCGAGCAGCACTGAGCGGTACGGAACTTCTGCTGCCACGTCTACTGCGAACCCGCCCGACAGGTTGCGCATTCCCCGGACAGAGTCACGTGGCCGACGTCCACCCGGAAGCCGTGTTCGCGTTCCATCGTGGCAACCACGTCGGTGAGGACGCTGGAATCGGCTGAGATGACCGATTCGCACCGATGGCAGACGACGTGCAGATGCTGGTCCTCGGTGAGGTGGTAGACCGGCGCTCCGTGGCCGAGATGGGTGTGCCCGATCAAGCCGAGTTCCTCCAGGAGGTCCAGCGTCCGGTAGACCGTCGTGATGTTCAGCGACGGCGAGTCCTGCCCGACGTGCTGATAGATCTGCTCGGGCGTGCAGTGTTCGAGCTGCTGGACGCTGTCCAGGACTTGGGCCCGCGCCGAGGTGACCCGCAGCCCGCGGGCGCGCAACTGCTCGGTCAGGGTCACGTCACTCATAGAACTGCGATCGTACGGGCCGGTAGCGGGTCGTCCTCGGCTGACGTACGGCGATTGACGTAGCCGCGATTGCGCCCCGCCGCTGACGACAACCGGGTGGTGACCGGCGACTCTTGGTGGCATGCACACGAGGCCACGCCGAAGAGAGTTCGAGGAGAACGACATGAGCACCGATCTGGCCGTCCGCGAGGACAACCGCGCCGACATCCGGGCATCTGACAGCGAGCGCGAGTATGTCGCCCGGATCATGCAGGCGGCCGCAGCCCAAGGAATGCTGAGCCTCGACGAGGCCGACGAACGCCTGGCTTTGGTCTACGCCGCGCGCACCCGGGCCGACCTGGTACCGCTGACCGCCGATCTGCCCGACGGCGGGCGCCGGCTGCTGGAGAACACGCCGGAGGCCCGGAAGGTGGCCCGTACCGGCCTGATCCGGCACGCGATCACCGTCGCTGTCATCGCCTTTGTGCTGGTCGGTGTCTTCTTCGCGACCGGTGCGCCATTCTTCTGGCCGGCCTGGCCGCTGGCGTTCATGGCCTTCTCGCTGTACGGACATGCGCGCCGGATCGGCGCCGTACCGGACCGCCGGCGGCACTGGCACCGCTGACCAGCTGACATCGGGGCCAGGCTCGAGCCGACCAGCCGGTACGGTCGCCGCGTGTACGCCGCTGACCCGCCTCTCGTGGCGGGCCGCCTCGTCGACGGCGTACCTGAACTGGTCGACCCGAGCCAGCCGGTTGCCTCGGCCTTCGACCTGGGTCTGGTTCGTGGTGACGGGATATTCGAGACCCTGCTGGTGCGCCACGGCGGCGTACGCGCGCTTTCCGCGCATCTGTCCCGAATGTCGGCTTCGGCGGAGCGGCTCGGAATGGAGGCACTGAGTCGTTCGGCCTGGGCCTCGCTGGCAGCGGCCTGCGCCGACGGCTGGCCGCCGGAGGTCGAAGGCGTCCTGAAGCTCGTAATGACCCGCGGTCTGGACGGCCTGCCCGGGCCGGCGACTTGCCTGGCGACGCTGGCCCCGGTGTTGCCGGAGACTCTGCGCCAGCGTCGTGAGGGCGTCGGAGTCCGCTTACTTTCGCTCGGTGTTGCCTCCGACGAGCGAGCCCGGTCCCCGTGGCTGCTGGGCGGGACGAAGTCCGTGTCGTACGCCGTGAACATGGCGGCGCTTCGCCAGGCCAAAGCCGATGGGGCACAAGACGTCGTCTTCATGTCCACGGACGGATTGGTTTTGGAAGGGCCGACATCGACGGTGGTCTGGGCTTCCGGCCATTGCCTGCACAGCCCATCGTTGGACAGCGGCATCCTCGCCGGGACGACCCAGGCCGAGCTGTTCGAGCGCGCCGAGCATGCCGGCTGGGCCACGGCCGCTGTCCCGACCACTCCGGTGGACCTTGTTGCCGCCGATGCGGTCTGGCTGGTCTCGAGCGTGCGAGGGGCGGCGGCCATCACCTCGATCGACGGAACGTCACGCGGCGATGCCGGGCTCACCCCGACGGTGCATCAGTTGCTGGATCTGGTCGATCACTGACCCTGGCTCGATCACTGACCTCGGGCGAGGGCGAGATCGGCCAGACGGGCTCCGATCAACGGAGTGAATTTGAACCCGTGACCGGAGAACCCGGCGCCCACGACGATCGGTCCGAACCGTTC
>JACCUM010000348.1 GCA_013811805.1 Geodermatophilaceae bacterium
CGACCTGCAGGTCGCCCACGTATTCGTCGACGATGACGAGATCACCGGCGTGATCGACTGGACCGAAGCGGGCCAGGGCGATGCCCTGTTCGACCTCGCCACCCTGACGCTCGGACATAGGGAGCACGGGTCGCTGGCGTTGGCGCTGCAGGGGTCTTTGCTGCTTCGGTACGCCCCAACCGAAGTGTCGGATGCGTTCTGCGCGAGCCGGTTCGGCGGCACGGGGGTTCGCGGCGGGGCCGGTGTGTTCGGGGCGCTACCCCGTGGAATTCCGCTGCGGCGCCTGGTCGACCGCGCCCGAGTCGGCTCCTAGAGGCCGGTTCGCTACACAACGGCCGCTTTGGACCCACGAAAGGGTCGGTTGTGTAGCGAACCGGCGCTATTCGGCCCCGCCGGGATCAGGCCATCGCTGGCTCGGGGACCTGAATCTCGCCAGCGAGTTGGCGCATGTGGGTGGCGTCATCGCGTACGGCCCAGTGCTCGACGCCTTTGCCGTTCACGACCCGGATCATGTGCATCTGCTTGTAGGCAAACCTGCGCCCGGTCGCCGGCACTCCGAAGTAGTCCCCGACATGGCGACCGCTGTGCGTGCAGTGGATAGCGACGATGTCCCCTTCGGTCAGGACCCGGTGGATGGTCCAGCGCTGGTCGGCAAAGGCGCCAGCCAGCATGTGCATGAAGAACGTGATGCTGCCCAGGCCCGGCGGTGTCCCGGGTGGGGCTTCGTGGTTGACGAATTCGTCACTGATTAGTTCGGCCAAGGCAACATCGTCGTTGGCAGGGAACACCTCTTCCAGGACGCGCCGGACGACCGACGCGATGTCCGTACCGCTCATTTCTCCTCCTGATTTCCCGGCGTCCGCGTGTCGTACGACGGGTTCGACGTATTGATGCCAGTATCATTCTCATCAAATGGTGGAGAGCGCAAGTCCTAAACGCCGGTACGACGCATCCGGCCGACGCAGGGACGCGGCCCAGACCCGTACCCGAGTGATCGAAGCGGCGGCCCGGGTGTTCCTGGCGTACGGGTACGCGGGGGCGACCATCCCCCGGATCGCAGCGGACGCGGGTGTGGCTGTGGAGACCGTGTACCGCTGCGCTGCCGGCAAGGCTGCTCTCCTCGAGGCGGCCGTACAGGCTGCGCTGGCAGGAGGGGTCGTACGGGCAGAGGTCCCGGTGGAGGCGAGACCGGCCATCCGGGCGGTGATCGAGGAACCCGACTCGCGTCGACAGTTGGCGGGCTACGCGGCCAGCCAGCCCGGGGTGTGGAGCCGGGTTGGACCGTTGCTGCGGGTCCTGGATGCGGCGGCGACCAGTGACGATGCGCTGCAGGCACTGCGTGACCAGCACGCCAAAACGCGGCTGAACGGGCTGCGCCGATTCGCCGCACTCCTGGCCGAGCGGGGAGCACTGCGCCCGGGTGTGACGGTCGACCGCGCCGCCGACATCATCTGGACCGTGTGTGCCCAGGCCAACTACGACAGCCTCGTCACGGCCCGGGGCTGGACCCACGAGGCGTACCGCGACTGGCTCACGGAGACACTGGCTGCGCACCTGCTGCCGGTTGCCTGAGCGGCCAGTCTCCGGGGGATGCCCTTCCGGGCCGGTTCGCTACACAACGGCGTTTGGGCACCGCGAAAGGGTCGGTTGTGTAGCGAACCGGCCAAGTAGCGGGCGACGAGATCAGGAGGCGTACGAGCTCAGGCGGGTTTCGATCTCGGCCATCGCCCTTGGCACGTCGACGGTCTCGGCCACACGTACGGGCAGAGCGTCGTCCAATGGCCCGGCACCGAGCCCCGAACCAGGACTACCGCGCCGGTCGACCAATGTCGTACCCCGTCCCGGTCCATGTCCACAGTCGACGGACACCGATCGTTGCTCGGTTCCGAGAACCCCCGGCGTGATCGCCTCCAACACGGCGAGGGCATCGTGGATCACCACGCCGGGTCCGCCCTGCACGCGGACGTAGTAGTCCAGGTAGTGCGCCAGCATCGCGGCCGCCGCGGCGCCGACCGGCCCACTCGCGCCGATCCGGGACACCGCCGCCGCATCCATCGCGGTCGGGCGGGTGACGTCGAGGCCGACCATCGTGATCGGCAGACCGGAACTCAAGACCCGGTGTGCGGCCTCTGGATCTGACCAGACGTTGAACTCCGCGGTCGCCGTGACATTTCCGGCTCCGTACGCGCCGCCCATCACGACCAACCGTTCGATGCGCGCCGCCGCGACGGGGTCCGAGGCCACTAGCAAGGCGATATTTGTCAGGGGGCCGACCGCGCAGACGGTGACCGGCGTCTGCGAATCGCGCAGGAGATCAGCGAGGAACCGTACGGCCGGAAACGCTTCCGCCGTCCGGCCTCGCGGTGGTTTCTGCACATACAGATGTGGCTCCCAGGGCAGCGGCCTCGCGCAGGACTGCCGCCATGGCCGCTCGACCAACGCCGTGGCCCCGGACGCCCCTGGTCAGCCACACTCCGGTCTCCAGCCGACCGGGTAGGTCGGTGCGCAGAAGACGGACTGAGC